>CAKQVW010000051.1 GCA_934277865.1 uncultured Pseudobdellovibrionaceae bacterium
CGTTTGGCGCTAGATCCATGGGGCGAGGGGGCATCCGTGCGGATTAAAAAACTGGAAATCGTCGGCTTCAAATCTTTCAAAGATCGCACGGTTATCCACTTTGATTCAGGTATTACTGGCATCGTTGGACCCAACGGTTGCGGGAAGTCGAACATCGTCGACGCTCTGATGTGGGCGATGGGCGAAATGTCCGCGAAACATCTTCGTGGTTCCTCCATGGAAGACGTTATCTTCGCAGGTTCCGAAGGCTATGCGCCGATGGGCATGTGCGAAGTGAGTCTCACGCTTGAAAACGATGGCGGACCGTTTCCGGTTCAATATCTGAAACATTCTGAAATCATGGTCACGCGCCGCCTACATCGTGGTGGCGAAACCGAGTACTTCATCAACAAAGAGCCGTCTCGTTTGCGCGATATCCAAGAGATCTTTATGGACACCGGTGCCGGTGCAAAGGGTTTCTCGATCATTCAGCAAAACGCGATCGGTCAGCTTGTTACTTCTAAGCCAGAAGACCGTCGCCATCTCATCGAAGAAGCTGCCGGGATCACGAAGTTCAAAGCGCGTAAGCGCGAGTCGCAGCGTAAACTTCTTTCGACAGAACAGAACTTGATTCGTCTTCACGATATCGTGGCGGAGCTTAAGCGCCAGATCGACTCGCTCGAGCGTCAAGCTCAGCGTGCCGAGCGTTTCCGTGGCCTAAAGCGCGAGGCAGACGATCTCGATCTCTGGCTCTCGTCTCGCCAATACCTCGAACTTCGCGAGAAGTCCGAGGCAGCAGCTCGTGAACTTGCGGAAGCAGAGGCTTTGGAGGCTTCGGCTCAGGCTGAAGCTGGAACGCAAGAAATCGAAGTTGAGACATTGAAGGCGGCTGTGAGCGAAAAGCAGATGGCTGTTGAAGACCTCGCGCGCGAAGCGCAAGAGCTTCAGCTTCAGGTTTCGACGGCGGAGTCGCAGATTCAGGAGCTTCGCTTTGAGATCGAAGCAGCTCGCCGCAATAAAGAGATGACGGGTGGGCTTTTGGAAGAGCACCGTGCTCGCCAAGTGGCACTCTCGAGCGAAGTCGAGAAGCTCAAAGGCCAACTCGAAACGGTTCGCGCAGAGGCCGAGCGCCTTACGACAGAATACACGGAGAAAAAAGAACGCTGGGAGACGGCGGCTTCACGTATCGATGAGGTCGATACGGAGCTAACGGAATCTCGCCGTGAGTTCATCACGGTCACGCAAGGTGAGGCGCAGATTCAAGGTCGTGTGGCGGCTTTGTCGGATGCGATCACGGGCATCGAAGAGCGTGAAACCGATGCGCGCGCGATCTTGGAAGAGCTTCTGACGAAAAAAATGGAGTTCGAAACGCGCCGTAAGAAGGTGTGGAACGAGCTTGAGAAAAACCGTCAAGAGCAACTGGATCTCGCAAAAGACGTTGAGACCATGCAGGCCAATCGTGATTTGCTGAAAAAACAAATCGGCGAGCGCCGCGAAGAAGTTGAAAACTTCAAACAAGAACTCGCAGACGTCACTGGTAAGCTCTACGGTCTTGAGAACCTCGCATCGAACTTCGAAGGTTTCGAAGCTGGTGTGAAGTCGGTCATGTTTTGGCAAAAACAGCGTCTCGACAATCTTCCGGAAGAAGACCGCGACGAGGCTGCTGAATTTCACCCGATTGCGGAAGTCGTCGAAGTTCCGGCTGAGTTTGAACTTGCGATGGAAGCGGCCCTTGGCCCAAGGCTTCAGATGCTGCTTTCGCCAACGCCGGATTCGGCTGTTGGCGCTGTTAACTTCCTAAAAGAACAAAAGTCTGGTCGCTCGAGTTTCGTGGCGGGTGGTCTTCAGGTTGTTGAAACAACAACGGCTGAACCCGATCGCACGCGCGTTCGTGCGATTTTGTCGGACGTTGTTCGTGTTCCTGAAAAGTTCCAAGGTACAATTCGCCGCCTGCTCCGCAATGTCGCCGTTGTTGATTCAATTGCGGACGCGGTTGAGCTTCGTAGAAACGCTCCTGACTGGACGTTTGTTACGGTTGAGGGTGACACCGTTACTGCGGATGGCGTGATCACGGGCGGAACGGCGGAGTCGGCGGATAGCGGCCTTCTTCAGCGCCGTCGTGAAATCAAAGAATTCTCGCAAAAGAAAGACGAGTGGAGCGGAAAGCTTGCACTTGCACAAGCGACACTCAAGCGCATGGAAGATAACCTGCGCACGCTTGATGAAGACTTGGGGCAAGTCGAAAAGCGTTCGACGGAGAAAGAGATCCTGCTCACGTCTTTGAAGAAAGATATGGAGCGCGCCGAGCAAGAGCTTTCAAACTGTGAGCAAGCGATTTCGCGTCAAGAACGCGATGTCCACTCGCTGACGACACAGATCGAAACTCGTCGCTCGGAACTCGAAGAGCTTGAAATGAAGCTCACGGATTTGCTTGAGCGCAAAGTCGAGCTTGAATCGCGTATCGAAGTTCTCACGCAAGACCTTGAGGTTGCGCGCGGTGGTGTTGGTTCGCTTCAAGACGAAGTTGCAAACCTGCAAACATCAAGTGCCACAAAGACCATGGAGCGCGATGGCCTGGATCGCCAGGTGACGCTGCTTTCGAACCAGCTCGCGGAAACTGAACAGCAGCTTTCGCGCATGTCGTTTGAAAGTGAAAAATCGCACGAAGTGATTTCGACAAGCTCGGTTGTTTTGGAAGAACGAAAAATCCAGCTCGACGAAATGATTCGTCGTTTGGAAGAAGCACGTGCGGATGTTTCTCGCGGTCGCGATGAGTTCGAACAAATGAACAATCGCTACCTCGAAATCCAACGGGGTCTCGCTAGCTACCTTTCAAACCGTAACCAGCTTCAGGCGAAGATGAACGAAGCACGTCTGACAAGCGAGCAGTGCCGCTTGAAAGAGTCGTACCTCACCGAACAAGTTCGCGAACGTTACGTTCTCGAGCTTTCCGAGGTCGCCGAGCGCTATCGCGAACGCGTGGCGACGGCTGAGGAGCTGAAAGAAGCTGAAGTGAAGCTCAAGGAGCTTCGCGAGAAGCTCTCTAAAATTGGCGACGTGAACCTGTCGGCAATCGAAGAGTACGACAAGGTGAAAGAACGCTACGAGTTTCTCTCAAAGCAGCAGTCTGACTTGGTTGAAGCTAAAGAGATGCTCAAGAAAGTCATCGACCGTATCAACCGTGTCTGCGCTAAGCGTTTCCGCGAAACGTTTGATCAGGTCAACGAACGCTTCACGAAGGTTTTCCCTGTTCTCTTTGGCGGGGGCGAAGCGCAGCTCATTCTCGTGGAAGATCCAGAGAAGGGCGACATGGGTATCGACATCATCGCAAAACCGCCAGGAAAGAAGCTTCAGAACATGACGCTGCTTTCGGGTGGAGAAAAAGCGCTGACGGCGGTCTCGCTGATCTTCTCGATCTTCCTTGTGCGTCCATCGCCGTACTGTTTGTTGGATGAGGTCGACGCTCCTCTTGATGATGCGAACGTTTACCGCTTCAACGATCTCGTAAAAGAGATGTCGAAGCGCTCGCAGATCATCGTCGTTACTCACAACAAGTTCACGATGGAAGTCGCAAGTCGCCTCTACGGCGTCACGATGGAAGAACGTGGAGTCTCGAAGATGGTATCAGTCGATCTCAATCGCCAGGGTGGTGGTCCGCAGTCGGCGATCAAAGCCCCTGCGATCGAGCGCACGGCGGCTGAGAAGCCGGCGGAAGAAGCTTCTTCCGAAGCTTAAAGAGCGACGATCCTTGTAAGAGTCTTAATGTAAGAGTCTAAAAAAGGTCCCGAATAGGGGCCTTTTTGCTTTTTGAGAGAATCGTATCGAATCTTGCCAGCTTGAGGAGGTCTCGTCTGGACCTCTGTCTTCTTCCTGGGGTAGAAGCAGCGCTATGTACAACGAAGAATCTGTGTTGACCGGTGGACTCGGGATTTGGCTCGCATTTGGACTCTTTGCAGTCACGACGGCGATCGGAATTGGTGTTTTTTTCTGGTACCTCGAAGGCCAAAAAGAAGAGAAGCGTAAACGCGCTCTCGAGAAGCAAACAGCCAAAGAGCTTGAAGCGCCTAAGCCGGATGGTCTGACCGACAAGGTCGCGCGGGAGAAGTCTAGCGCGGCGGTTACTTCAACGATTTCTTCAGAAGCTCCCACGACAACCGTGCAGTCGGCGTCAGCACCGGCTTCTGTTTCAGGTGCTCTGACCAAGACGCGAGCTTCGCTTTTTGGGCGGATTCAAGCGCTCTTAGGTGGCAAGCAAACGCTTTCGGAAACCGAGCGCGAGGAACTTGAAGAGATTCTCTACACGGCGGACTTGGGTCCTAAAACGGTTCAGGACTTGTTGGACCATGTATTCGACACACTGAAAGCGAGTGGCGAGACAGGTTTTGAAGCTGTTCGCCGTGAGCTTTCAAAAAAAATCGGCGAAATCTTGGAGAAAAACGCTCAGGGCGGCGCAAGTCTCAGCAGCGAGACGGCAATCGCCCAGACGGCGAGTGATGGTGTCGAGCGCCTGAAGCTATTTGATGCAAAGCCCGCGGTCTTGATGGTTGTTGGCGTAAACGGTGCGGGCAAAACCACGACGATCGGAAAGCTCGCGGCGAAGCTTGCTGGGCGTGGCCTAAGAGTTCTCGTCGCAGCGGGGGATACTTTTCGTGCGGCTGCGGGTGAGCAGCTAAAAACTTGGACCGAGCGCGCGGCGGGTTTGAGCCCGGAAGCGGGGGGGAGCGGTGCTGGAGCGGGGCCACTTGTTGAGATTTTTGATCCACCAGGTGTGACGGAGCCGAGTGCCGTGGCTTATCAGGCTCTTGAAAAGGGACGTGCCCAGGGTTTTGACATCGTGATTGTCGACACGGCTGGTCGATTGCACACACAGAAAAACCTGATGGAAGAGCTCAAAAAAATGAAGCGCGTGCTTGCGAAACTCGATCCGTCGGCGCCGCATGAAACACTTTTGGTGCTTGATGCCAACAGCGGGCAGAATGCTTTGATCCAGGCCAAAGAGTTTCACGGGGCTTTGACGGTGGATGGCGTTGTGCTTACAAAGCTTGATGGCTCGGCAAAAGGCGGCGTTGCGGTGGGAATTTCTCACGAGGTGGGGCTTCCGATTAAGCTCATCGGTGTTGGTGAAAAGATCGGCGATCTCCGCCCATTCGCCGCACGAGAGTTTGTCGAGTCGATTTTGGGGTGATCGTCGGCGCCGGAAACGGTGGTCGTTGCGGCACAGCAATGGGCGGGACAAATCTCGATCGAGCCGTGAAATCACTCGTTTTTTTTCGTAATTGAGAATACTCTTGATCGCGATGGCTGGACAGAGCTCAATGCCCACACCCCCAACTCTCGATACCAGAAAGCCGGAAGCGGCGAAGTCTGATGCTTTGAAGGCAGACCTCGCAAAGTCGCTGGCTTCGAAGTGGAACGAGAAGGGCGGAAAGGTTCGAGCGACTCCTGGGCCTGAGGCCGATCTCGCCGCGACGGCGCGTGCGAGTGGTCAAGGTTCGCAGCAAGTTTTGATTGCGGGCGTGCCCCTCAGACTCAAGTCTTCACACGACGAAGAAACAGTTAGCGAACTCGTACGCATGGTGGACGAAAAAGTCTGTCAGGCGCTTCCTCTTACGAAAACGGGTTCGATTCAAAATGCGGCGATTTTGGCCGCGCTTAACATGGCCGAAGAGCTCCTTCTTCTGAAGCGCCAAGCGCGCGAGCTCACAGATAATCTCGAGGCCAAGATCTCTCGTGTGATCGACGATTTGGAGAAATCCAGCCCGACGGCTTAAGCCATTTATGGCGGCCGAAGGGAGTAAACGTGAACCACTCGCAAAACGCGCGGGCTTTGGGAACAGAGTCGGCGGCGTCTAAAGCGGAATATCGCAAGGTCTTAAAGACGACGCTCAAGTCGCGCGAAACCCATGAGGGGCGTGAAGCGTCGGAATCGCAGTTGGCGCAAGCGCTAGAAATAGGGCTCTCCAGATACCCTGGAGTTTGGCTTTCTTATCGCGGTTTTTCTACGGAAGCGCGTCTCCCACTTTCTTTAAATGGTTTGGCGGCCGAGTCGTCGGCGGTTCAGTTTGCTTACCCGGTTGTGCAAAGTGCGGCCGACAGCATGAGCTTTTATCGCGCCGTAAGCGGAAGTGGTCGTTTCGAAGTTGGGCCTTTTGGTATCGAAAATCCGGATATTTCGAATGACTGGCGGCTTGTTTCTGCGGACTCGGATGTGGCTGTGGTGGGTGCGCTGGTGCCAGGCCTTGGCTTTGACCGCTCGGGCGGTCGTCTTGGGCGCGGGCGCGGCTATTACGATCGTTTCCTTGCGGAGACAGATACAAAGCGTAAGGCGCATGGCCTTAGGCCGTTACTTAAAATTGGAATTGGATTTCATGAGCAGGTCGTCGAGGAGCTTCCGTGCGAAATGCACGATGTGAAACTCGACGCGGTTTTGACGGACCGAGAGTGGATCACTCCGGTGAAGGGTGTGGGAAATGAATGAAGTCGTATTGACGATTGTAGCACTGGTGGCGGGTCTCGCTTTCGGTGCGGTGGCGATGCTTCTCTATCGCAATGCCATGGACGAAAAGACGAAAAAGTCGGCGGCGGACGAAGCTGAACGCATCGTGCAGAAGGCGCGTTCCGAAGCGTCGCGAATTGACCGAGACGCCAAATCGCGCGCCAAGGACTTTGAAACGCGTGCCCGCAAGACCGCCGAGACGGATATTCAAAAACAAAAAGAAAAGCTTCAAAAAGAAGAAAAGAACCTCGTCGATCGCGAACAGCGTCTCGACAAAGAGGCGCAGTCGAAAGAACAAGAACTTCAGGCACGTTTGCAAGAGATTGCTGGACGTGACGAGAAGGTGAAGATCGCCGAGAAGAAACTTTCCGATCTCGAAAGGGAAGCGCAAAACCAGGCAGATGCGTTGAAAGCGCGCCTCGAGCAGGTTTCGCAGCTCACTCAGGCCGAGGCCAAAAAGGAAATGATCGAGGCGTTGACCGAAGAGGCGCGTATCGAAGCCGCTCGCAAAGCACAAGAGATCGAAGACAAAGCTTTGCAAGAGGCGGAAGAGCGTGCTCGACGAACAATCGCCGTCGCGATCGCACGCTACGCGAGCGAGTACACTGCTGAACGCACGGTCACGGTCATCAATCTTCCGAATGAAGACATGAAGGGGAAGATCATCGGTCGTGAAGGGCGCAATATCCGCGCGCTTGAAGCGGCTTGCGGCGTGGACTTGATCGTCGACGAAACTCCGGAAGCTGTAGTCATTTCGTCTTTTGATCCGGTTCGTCGCGAGGTTGCGCGCAAGGCCCTTGAAAAACTCATGGAAGATGGTCGTGTTCACCCTGCTAGAATCGAAGAAGTGATCGAGAAGGTGAAAAAAGATCTCTTCAAGTCTATCAAAGACGACGGTGAAAAAGCGGTCTTCGAACTTGGGCTTCATGGACTTCACCCGGAAGTTGTTAAAGTTCTCGGCGGACTGAAGTTCCGTCACACACTGACTCAGAACGTGCTTGAGCACTCGTTGGAAGTCGGCTTCTTGGCGGGGATGATGGCTTCGGAGCTTGGCGAAGATGTCAAGCGCGCTCGTCGTGCGGGGCTTTTGCACGATATCGGAAAAGGCATCGAGCACACGGTCGAAGGTTCGCACGCATTTGTCGGCGCGGACTTCGCCAAGAAGTACGGTGAGCATGAGTCGGTTGTTCACGCAATCCGTGCACATCACAACGAAGAAAAGCCGCAATCGGTTTTGGCGTTTATCGTTCAGGCGGCCAATGCGATTTCGAACTCGCGTCCCGGCGCACGCCGCCAGTCGATCGACAACTACGTTCGTCGTATGGAAGACCTCGAATCAATCGGAAACTCGTTTGATGGCGTCATCCGTACATTCGCGGTTCAGGCCGGAAAAGAGATCCGAGTTTTGGTTGAAGCGTCGCGCGTGACGGACGATCAGGCACAGATGCTGTCATACGATATCGCTCGCAAGATCGAACGAGAGATCAGTCACCCCGGGCAAGTGCAGGTGACGGTTGTGCGCGAAGTTCGCGTTGTCGAACACGCGCGATAGGGTGCGAGGAGATTACATGTCAAAAGCGGACTTAAAACGCGCGACACCTCTCGAACAGCTTTCCGTGCTCAAGCGCGGGCTTGTCGATTTGATCTCAGAGCAGGAGCTTTTAAAGAAACTCGAGAAATCCTACGCCAATGGAAAACCGTTGGTTGTGAAACTAGGTGCCGATCCAACTCGTCCGGATCTTCATTTGGGGCATTCGGTCGTCATCAATAAGCTTAAAGCCTTTCAAGACTTCGGACACGAAGTGCAATTCTTGATCGGCGACTTCACTGGTATGATCGGTGATCCGACCGGAAAAAACGAAGCGCGTCCGCCTTTGACTCGTGAAGAGGTTCAGGCGAATTCGAAAACTTACGAAAAACAGATTTTTAAGATCTTAGATCCCGAGCGCACGAAGATCGTTCACAACTCTTCCTGGTTGGATAAATTGACGCCGGTTGAGTTCGTGAAAATCACCGCACAATATACGGTCGCACGTATGCTTGAGCGCGATGACTTTTCCAAGCGCTACAAGGGTGGAACTGCGATCGCGATTCACGAGTTCTTGTACCCGTTGATGCAAGGTTATGACTCGGTTGCGATGAAAGCCGATGTCGAGCTTGGCGGAACAGATCAGTTGTTCAACCTCTTGGTTGGTCGCGATCTGCAAAAGTCTTACGGGCAAGATTCGCAAATCGTGATGACGACGCCGATCTTGGAAGGCCTTGATGGCGTGAACAAGATGTCGAAGTCGTTAGACAACTATATTGGTTTCGACGATTCGCCGCGCGACATGTTCGGAAAAACCATGCGTGTTTCCGATCAGCTGATGCTTCGCTACTACGAGCTTCTTACCGATGTCCCTTTGGCCGAGATCGAGACCATGAAAAACGCGATGGCTGCTGGCTCGGTGAACCCACGCGACTACAAAGTGCGCCTGGGGCAGATGGTCGTCTCGCGTTTTCATGGCGAGGCGGCGGGCAAAGCCGCGGTCGAGGAGTTCGACCGCATTTTTGTGAACAAAGGTGTGCCGGATGATATGCCGGAAAAAGAGATCGCGGTTTCGGCCCTGCAAGGCGTAAGCGATATCGCAGCACTTTTGAAAGACTGGGGCATGGCCGCTTCGACGTCGGAAGCGCGTCGATTGATCGAAGGCGGTGGGCTTGAAATAGCGGGCGAAAAGGTTCGCGAACTGAAGCTCGATCTGACGACGAAGTTCACGGTGAAGGCGGGGCAAGGCCTTGTCGTCAAAGCCGGAAAAAAGAAGTTCTTGAAACTGAAGGTGAAGTGACGTGAAGGTCAAATTCGTTCCACAAAACGTGGAGTTTGAAATCAAGCCCGGCCAAAGTGTCATGCATCTCGCAGAAGATAACGGGATTTACGTGAAGTCGGTTTGCCGAGGCGTGCCTTCTTGCGCTGAATGTCGTGTGAAGATCGTCGATGGCGAGAATAACGTGTTTCCTCCGGCGGGCGAGGAGCTTTCGCTTATCGGGACAGGGTGGTTCATCGATCGCAGGCGTCTTGCTTGTCAGTTGCAGTGTCTGGGTGACGTCACGGTCGACATGAGCGAACAGATTGCCAAGCAGCAGGGACTTATCGGTGGTCGAAAATCGAAGCTCGCAAAAGCTGTCGGTGATCGCATCGAGGACGAAACGGTTATTCGTGACAGTTCGGCCGAGTCACGCGAACCCCGAGAAGAACGCAGACCACGCGAAGACCGTGGACCCCGAGGTGCTGGCCCGCAGCCTCGAGGCGGAGACCAACCGCGTGCCGAGCAAAGATCGCCAGAGGGGGGCTCCGGGCCGCAACCTCGAGACCCTGGCCAGCAGCCGCAGCGTGAAGGTGGCGGTCGCGGTGGCCGCGGCAAGCGTCGTCGCAACCGCTAAAGCCGATAACGCTTCGGGCGCTACCAGTTGTTTTTGTTGTAGGGATCGTCTTGCTCAAGACCTGTTTCAGGCTGAGTGCCATCGGAGCTGGGCTTGCGCTTGGATTTTTCGCGCACGAGAATTTCCGGCAAGACGCCAGTTTCTTGATAGTTCTTTAAAATCTTGGCTCGAAGTTCATCCGGAACATTCATCGCCATGATGCGATCGATGTCATTGAAGTCGTGAATGCTTGGATCATTTACGATCGCGACCGCCTCGCGGCCGTCCTTGGTTTGCGAAACCTCGATCGTGCGGTTGTGGGTGACATCCTGGACAACACCTTTTACGCCCGAGCTATCCGCTGTTTCAGGATTTGTCTGCCGTTCGAGAATCGCGTTCGGGTTTTCGCGAACCGAGATGTAGACTTCTTTGGAATCCGATCCGGATTTGGAACCAGGATGTGTCGCGGCGACATGGTCCATCGTCAGTGAACCCGACGAAGTGAGGCCTTGAAGAAGACCCAAAACTCCCTTCGGCGCGAGGTCCGCTTGGCGTTTGATTTCCTCGGGAGGCATGCCGGGCTTCATTCTTTTGATCTTCATCGCCTCGAGAGCCGAGGTGAGGCTCCCAAGGCCTCCATCGGACTTCAAGATATTCTGCAGAGCCAAAGTCGTGGCCCCAACGGCGATGATGGCCAAAACCGTGAACAGCGCGATTTTTCTGAATTGCTTCATGCCTATTCCTCTCCACACGGATGCTGACTTATCGGAGTTCAAAAGATAGTAATTGAAGGGGGGAAACCCGAATTGTGGAAAAGCCGTCTCGCTTTGAGGCATCGCGGAGGAGAATTAACAATGGGTCAACAACAGGTGAAGCTCGTGGTCTTGCGGCACGGTGAGAGCGTTTGGAACATGGAGAATCGCTTCACCGGTTGGAAGGACGTTGGTCTGTCGGATCTTGGAAAGGCCGAGGCGGTGCGTGCGGGACGTGTGTTGAAGGCCGAAGGTCTTGAGTTTGATTGCGCATTCTCGTCGGTTCTTAAGCGCGCGATTCTCACGTTGGAATCGGTGTTGGCGGAAATCGATTCGTCTTGGATTCCGGTAGAGAAGTCTTGGCGGCTCAACGAACGTCACTACGGCGCTCTCACGGGGCTGAACAAAACAGAAACGGCGGAAAAGCACGGTGAAGAGCAGGTGAAAATCTGGCGTCGTAGCTACTCGACGCCGCCGCCGAAAATGTCGCCGGACTCGCCGGATCACCCATCGCATGACCGTCGATACAAAGACGTACCGCGCGAGCTTCTTCCCGATTGCGAAGCGCTAAGCAATACGGTCACGCGCGTTCTTCCTTATTGGAACGAACGTATCGTTCCAGAATTGAAGGCCGGAAAACGAGTGTTGATCGCGGCCCACGGCAACTCAATCCGCGCTCTTTTAAAGCATCTGGAAAACATGTCGGAAGAGGCGATCTTGGAGCTCAATGTTCCCACAGCGGTGCCGCTTGAGATCACGTTGGACCAAAACCTCAAATTCGTTTCGAAGCGCTATCTTGGTGATGCCGCGGAAATTGAAAAAGCTGTGCATGCTGTCGCTGCTCAGGGCAAAAAGAAATAAGGGGAAACCGATGAAATACGACGTCAAACCAGTTCTTCGCTCTCGACCACGCCGCAATCGCTCGACCGAATCGGTTCGTCAGATGGTTCGTGAAACGGTCCTCCTGCCGTCGAATTTCATCCTCCCTCTTTTTGTTTGCGAGGGAAAAGGCATCGCCGAACCGATTAAAAGCATGCCTGGGCAAGCACGGCTCTCGGTGGACCGCTTGGTTGCAAAGGCCAAGGAGGCGCGCGCTGCTGGGATTCCCGCTATCGCTCTTTTTCCTAAAATCGACGACGCGAAAAAAGACAGCTTCGCCAAAGAGTCCTTCAACCGTGACGGCTTGCTGCCGCGTGCGATTCGCGAATTGAAAAACGCGGTTCCCGAACTCACGGTGATTTCGGATGTCGCGATGGATCCGTACTCTACCGACGGCCATGATGGCCTCGTTCGTGATGGCAAGATTCTCAATGACGAGACTTTACCGATCTTGGCGCAAATGGCGCTTTGCCAGGCGGAAGCGGGCGCCGATTGGATCGCACCAAGTGATATGATGGATGGTCGAGT
>CAKQVW010000052.1 GCA_934277865.1 uncultured Pseudobdellovibrionaceae bacterium
TCGCGGGTTTGCTTGCCCCGATCTGTCGGTTCTCGTGGTCATATATTTGAATTCCATTTTTTAGAAGTGCGCGCGCGAAATTTTGACTCTCTAGGTGTTCTGCGACCTGTCTGTAACTGCCGACTAAGAATTTTTTGAGGTCGGTGTGCGACATCGTTTCGAAGTCGGGGGCATCCGTTTTGTTCGGCGATCTATCTGTTTTGACAAATCGAACCGAGCCATCCGGCGTTTTCACCACTTTCAATTTTCCTGATTGGATATTTTCGCTAAGAGGGTTGTCGGCACCGAGGTTGGTAAAATTGGATCTTCCAGAAGGTTTCGTTTCGGAGGGTTGTTGGCTGGTGCGGTCGACAACTTTTGTTTGCTCGGATGCCTCGGTGGATGCTGCCTGTGCGATCAATTTTCCCGATCCGCTATTGGGGGCGGCGAAAGGGTTTGGAAATGTAAGGCCTTTGACGTCGGCCACATTTGAAATTTGAAACGGCTTGTCTGCTAGGCTTGCAACCACGAACATCGATTTGTCATTGGCTGTGCTTGCCGATCGAAAAACCTCGCTTGGTTCGACTTTTCTTGCATCCAGTTTTTCAAAGGTCAGCTGCTTGGTGACGGAGTTCGCTGCACGCTCCAGTGTATCGACCAAAACTGTGGCACGATTGGTTTGTGTGACGTCACGACGGCCGCGTGAAGATCCCATTGATTTGGACGTCGTTGGCTCTGGCAGTGGTGCAATCGAGGCGATCGTGCGGCCACTACCGGATGGGCGAGAAGCTGGCGTTTCGCGCGAGCCCGACGCGCCACTGTTGGAAGCCATTCGGCCGAGAGGAACTGCCGGTTGTTGTGTTTCGGCAGGCAAATCCCAAGAAATCGGCGACGTAACCGGCGTCTGCCTCGCCACTTCTGCCAGTGTTTCTTCGCCTTCTTTTCTAAGAGTTGCTTGGAATGAATTCTTCGCAGTGGCGGGTATTCCCACAGACGAATCAAGCATATCGCAGTTTGTAGTCGCGATGGCTGGCCAGAAGAGGAGATTCAGTTTTGAGATAGATTCTTGCGGTGCAAACGGTCGGCATTCTCCTTGTTGCGCAAAATATTGTGCGGAAGTTCTCATCGCCTCCGAGCAGACCTGAGTCTGGGAAGGTTTGCATTGGTTTGTAGGCTGTTGCACGCCAAAGCTTTTTGCGAGGTCATTACTGACGAGCAAGTGTTGTGTTGCGTCGGCCAAATTACCCTTCGCAGTTAAAGTGCCAGCAGTCGCCTGAGTGCGCTCATGAAGCTTTCGCTTTTCCGCTGCAGCCTGCAGGTCCGAGCATTGTTCACCGAGAGTGCAACACTCTTCAATCAAATCGAGAGGCAATCCATCGCGGATCGGTACGGTGTGAAGCAGCTCATGGAACATCCTTTGTGCATACGTTTCGCGATCGGGTTTGAGTGTGAGCCGAACAGACATAGCTCTTGTTTTTTCGTTGTATTGACCAGGTTTCGCCTTTTGATCGGCTGTGCACGAGAGTTTGAGTTTTGGTGCCATCGCGGTGTCATTCAGGGCTTGTTGAATGTGGCCCTGAATGACACCGGATTCGTCTGCGAGTCCATTTCTCTCAAGGCAGCGAAGGTATTTTGGGAACCCATCTTTCTCTTGAAGGTCAGGCGTTAGGACGTCGGCCGCCGCATTAAAAATCGCATTGCGGTGTGCCTCGGGTACAGATGGATCAAAGCAGCTCGCGTCGAAGAATCGCGCTTTGGCGAGTTCGTCTCTACGTTTTGCGATGAGCTCGCCATCTTGAACCGCTGGGCCCAGGGCTCTCACGGTTGAAAGTGGGTTCGCTGCAAGTGAAGGGTCAATACAGTGTTCGTCCTCTTTGGGATAGCCGTACGTTTCGAAGCCACGAAATTGAATCATCACCGGCAGATAAGTCTTTCCGTCCGGGGAGAGAGCAAAGCGTGTCGTGCGATACCCATTTTTCTCTCGTTGAACGATTTCAGCCCGAGTGAATTGACCAAATATGGGGTGAGAAAAGGTGACCTTTGTGTGTCCGCGAAGCACCGTGTAGCGCGTGGGTACTCCGTAACCAAACGGATCGCTTAGAATTTCGATGGGTTTTGATTTTGAACTCGCGTGAAGACTATCGCTGAATCCCAGCGTGCTTGAAACGAGAAGGAGGGCCCACAATGCGACTCTGTAGGAATGCTTATTTGTGTGTTGCATAGCTACCGGTTTATCGGAGATCCGGGAGGACTTTCCGAGGCTAGGTAAACCCTTGAGAAACATAAGTGTTTCTAGGTGCTTGTCTCGTTTTGAGACGGTGACTTTGGTGGGTCTTTCGAGCCGAAAATGGTCCCTTGGCTTGAACTGACACATGGCTAATTTTGAGCTGAAGCTAGAAATCCTGAGTGCGCATCTTGCTCTAAGAACAGTCATAACCGGGGGCAACGAGATGAAAAACATGGCGAAACATAATCTCTCAAAATCAACAGCAGCAATCTTCGCAATTTTGTCTATCTTTTCGATAGCGGAAGTCGCCCTCGCAAAATCGACTCGCAAGTTTTTGGATTCTTCGCATCCTCTGGCGAAAGCCGTGGCCGCTGTAAGTCAAAAAGGCGGGAAAGGTCTGCTCGGAAATGGAGTCATCGTAGGAGATGGTGGATGCTTCGTTTTGACAAATGCTCACGTGGCATTTGGAAAATCAAAGGATGAGAGCGGCCGAGTAGAACTTATTGAGCAAGTTAAAGTCGGCCACGAGGTAATGGTCAACGTCGACTTCGATTCGAAATCGGGCACATTTAGAAAGGCCTTAAAGGCAAGTGTAGTTGAATTCGGAAACTACGAATCCGATACTCGCCGTGGTCGTTCCGAAGATGTAGCTCTTTTAAAGTTGGAAACCTGTCTTGGTCCTGGATATGGCATAGCAAACTTTGAGCAGGATGCTGAAACGAAAAGAATCCCTGTAGGTAAACTGAGCACCGTTTCAATTTCCGATATAAACGGAAAAGTAGGGATCGTTGTTGAAGATGAATGCAGCCCCTTCGAAGGAGTGGAAGGAAATCCTGCCGCAATCTCACCGATTACTGGGCTTGCAGTTACAAATTGTCATCTTCAAGAGGGTATGTCGGGAAGTATGCTTCTAGCTTCGGACTCGTCTGGTAGCACGCGTTTGGTGGGTATTAACCAAGGAAAAGATCAGATGGCTGACGGCAGCGTTGTTTCTGTCGCTGTCTACGCACGCAAGTTCAATAAGGTTCTCGCGTCGGTGCTTGGTGAGGGGCCATTTGCTTCTTCGAATATCGCAGGTGATCGTCGCCCTCAAACGGAGCAGACGGCAATGGCTCCGGCTGGTCGTACAGTCGTACGTTGATCTCAAACTTGAGATTCAAAAGAAAGCCCGAAGCCTTGTGGCTTGGGGCCTTTGTCGTTTTTTTGTCCACTTCGGTAGAAAGTTCTCCGATCTCGAAGGAACGGACTCCGCTAGGTGTGCGATTCAATATTTGCTCGAATGAAGTCTCATAAAATCGCGATGAGAGCCTATTGTTAAAGGAGTTTGCGTGGCCCAGTTGTCCTTTTGGCAAGGCAATTGCTCAGGTACACCTGGTTGATTTTCTTCACAAATCGCTTGTGAATTTCCAATCGGGAGCGGAGAGCATGTCGCGCATAATTCAAGTCTTGATGATTTCGCAAATCGCTCTGGCGGCGGGCTGCGCCTTCAAAGAGGACACTGGTCCCGAAAAACCAGAGACCCAACCTAGTGATGTGATCGAGACAATCGAGAAGGGCCGCGAAGCTCAAGCGAAAAACCTCACCCTTGCACCGGGCGAGGCGAAGCTCGAGTTCTTGGAGGGCGCAGCGGGATTCTACTTTGCCCGATTGAGCTGGCCGGATCGGGTGCCGCGGGTGCAAGTCACAAAGTCAGATGATGCAAGACCGATATTGGTCGCAGACAAAAATGAATATACGGAGATTGTGACAGCCGGGCAAAAAGTCTCGTTTGGTTTGGCTATCGCCGACGCCATGGGGATCACAATTCAATCGATCAGGCTTGATGGAACAGCTCCGAAGGATCTGCAGGTTGCAGAAGTTCGAAAATTGGATCAGGACACATTGCTTAAGTACAACCGAATTTTCTTCTACGAGGGAGGGAAGTTTGTTTCTAACGGGTACAATTTGTCAATTGAAGCAAAAAAGCTAATCTTCGTAGAGAAGGTTAAACAAGGATCGAAGGAAACTTTCTTTGATGGCGCGCACATCATAACTCATTACCCTGATACTTTCTTGAATGGCGAGATCCGTCGCGAAAATTCGAAAATCAATATTGATGCTGACTATGCTGAGGGCGAGTTGGTGTTGATGATGATCGGGCCCCATGGGCGAAATGGAAAAAGTGGCAACGTGTTGGCGAAGGAGCGAGGTCTTTCGCTTTCAGTGCGTGACGCGGCTCTGGCTGGCGCTAAAGGTAATGATGGTGTCGGTTTGATTTCCGGAAGGCCTTGTATGAGAGGCATGGAAGGCATGGATATCGTGTGCGAGCAGCCGCGACCCTTCTGCAGCGTTCAGCCGACTTCGGGCTTGCCCGGAAAAAAAGGTGCGCAAGGCCTAAAAGGCGAACCCGGTGAAGACGGTGGAGACACCGGTTCTGTGTATTTCAAAGTGGCCGATCACAGTAAATTTAAAGTTCTGATTTATTCGCGACCGGGAAAGCCTGGTGCTCCAGGGCCCGGTGGAGATGGTTTCCTTGGTGGAGCAGGTGGCCAGCCGGGCGCAGCTCCGGAAGGATGTGTCGCCGCGTCTGCTGGGCCGAATGGGCCTAATGGAGACAAAGGTCCAAACGGATCGGACGGTCGTGAAGGACGAATAGGACCCTATGAAAGCTCATTCCCCATTTCGGAACGTGCGTTTTAAATCTATTTACAATGATTCGGGAGCGGAGAGCATGTCGCGCATAATTCAAGTCTTGATGATTTCGCAAATCGCTCTTGCGGCGGGCTGCGCATTCAAAGAGGACACTGGCCCCGAAAAACCAGAGACCAAGCCATCTGACGTGATTGAGGCGATTGAAAAAGGGCGTGAGGCGCAGGCGCCTGAGTTGGCCGCAGCTTTAAAAAATGCCAGGTTGGTTTTCGAAGAGCTGCCTATGCCAGATCAATATATAGCGCGTCTCGAATGGCCTCCTGCTCTGAAAAGGGTTGTGCTTTTAAAGCACGACGATAATAGGGATAGAGCGATTGTAAATGGAACTGAATTCACTGAGCGGGTCATAGGCGGAACGACTGTCTCGTACATAATTAAGGTTCAGGATGCATTTGGTACAACGATGTTCACGAGAGAGTTTGTGGAGACAGTGCCAAAGGATCAGGTCGTTATTGGGCGGAAAATTCTAACTGAGGATACGAACTGGTCAAAGAGAAACAGAGTCTTCTTTCTGAAGAACAGTCAGATTTTGTTGAATGGTTTCAGTCTTTCAATTGGGGCAAAAAAAATTCTGATTGCCGAAAATGAAAAGGGAGATAAATCGCCGAGTGAATATGCGCACATTTTGACGAATGAGCCGCATGCTTTGGTGGCGAACGGTCGGGTCGGCGGTTCGATTATAAACATCCAAGCGGAGCGTGCCGAAGGTAATTTGATCGTTCACCTGATGGGTGCGAAGGGGCTCCCAGGGAAAAGCGGGGCTCAAAAAATTAAGGAGGGTGGCCTCTCCTTGGATACGCCGAACCCAGCGAAACGTGGAATACCTGGTCAGCCAGGCAGAAGTCGGATTAGGGCGATGCCATGTAGCGGGACGAGTGGCGACATACCATGCGACTCTCAAGTCGTATGCGATGCTGCACCAACAAATGGAGGACCGGGCCACACTGGTGACCCGGGGCCTTCAGGCGACCGTGGTGGAACTGGGGCGAAATCCGGTTCGGTCTACTTTGACGTTAAAGATCACAGCGAATTCACAGCAACGGTTTATTTCACCAGGGGGCCCGGCGGTGACGGAGGCGAAGGCAGTGCAGTTGGATTTGTCGGCGGATTAGGTGGTGATGCCGGTGCGCCTGCCAATGGATGCCCTTCTGCTGGATCAGGTCCGCAAGGACTTCGAGGCGGAAAAGGTTCAAACGGCGCAAGAGGTGAAGAAGGAGAAGTGGGAGACATGAGAGGAAACGGCGTTAATCTCATTCCGATTCCTTACGAACTGCCTTCGAAATAAGAAGTGTCGACTTTAACGGTTTAGCGCGGGCGGGGGAAGAAGAGTCGGGACATGGTGTAGGCGAGAAGGGCGCCTGCGAAGACGTCTGCTAAGTAGTGTTGTTTGATGAGCACGGCGCTGGCGGCGACAAGAAAGCTTGAGAGCGCGTGAAATACGACGACGGCGAGACCGGCTCGGTTTTTTGAGATGCTCGCGCCTGGCGCGCTGAATACCCAATCTGCCGAATATCGCAGATAAAAAAGCGCCAAGATACAGGTCTGACCGACGTGTAGGCTGGGGAATGTGTTGTACGGGTGATCTGCCCGGAAGAGAAGATCCAAGACAAAATGAAAGACACCTTCTACCGGCACAGCATGTGGCCGGTCGATGGGTGTCGGAAACAACACGAAGATCAGATAAGAAATCGTGTTCATGGCCGCTTGACCAAGCGACAAGCGATTTAAGGCCTCTGCTGAACGCGAGAAAAAAAGTGGCGTCAGCAAAAGCGGGTAATACATCACATAGAAGATAACCGTCCAAGGCACAAACGGAAGAGCGTGATCGAACTCCGTCGCGATTGGGAGAGCAGGTCGCCCCCAAGGGTTGATCGCCGCGAATTCATTCGTTCCGAGATAGCCGACGAGAAGATAGAGAAGACCTAAAATATAAATGAGGCGCGCTCGCACCAAAGCGGAACTTAGGTTCAATGCTCTCATAGGTGATGCTCGGGGAGTTCGAGATAGAGCGGCTGTAGGCGGCGATCAGACTCGATCAGGCGATCGAGATGCACGTCGTGGACGAGTTCGGCGCGATCTCGAAGATGCGAAGCTGGTTGAAATCCGGCTGCGAGAAAGCTCGATGTGATTTCGGGTGCGGCCCATACCTCGATGCGCTTAAAAGAGGTCGAAAGTGTTTCGCCGGCAGCTTTTGTCAGGAGCTTCAGAAGTTCTTTGGCGAAGCCACGCTGTCTAGCCTCGAAATTTGTTGTGACGGCGCGAATGCGTAATACACCCCGATCGTTTTCCCCATCGGGATCAAGCACCTGAAGTAGAGCTGCGGATACGATTTGGTCATCTCTCTTAAGCGCAATGGCGATTCGTGAATCTTGGCTTAAGTTATCGCGGCCACGAATTGTCTGTCGATAAAAGAGATTGCCGCCAAGGCGGAAATCCTCGGTACCCGCTGTGGCAAGCGCGATCCAGTCGGAAAGCGAAAGCTCGTGAAGGCCATAGGCCGAAAGCGAGCGGCGAATCGCGGCGATGCCAGTCTTCAACTTAGGCGCGGAGCTGAGATCGCGATCCAATCGCAGAACAGTGGTTGAGTTCATGTAGGGAAGTTTGGGGTGAGGAACTTGGTCGAGAAGTCCTTGCGTTCGATGGCGAACAGCTTCGTAGCGAGTTTTTGAAAGCTCTGACGCTTGCTGAATCTCACTGCTTTCAAAAGCTCGCTCGGCTTGTCTTGCAAGCCATTCGGGCCACGACGAGCAGTCCGCTTTCTGTTCTGACTGGTCGACGTGATGAAGCTTTCTTAAAAGCGAAATGCCGGCTGACACGACGTCTTGGTTGGTCCATGGGCAGACGACTCGAGAAAGCTCGTGTGGGCCAACAAGCGAGGCAAGTGACGCCAATAGGCGAGACTCCTTTTCGCTTTCAATCCAAGAATACGAAACGTTTGAACGGAATATTGATTCCGAGTGAAGGCGAGGATTCCAGCGCGGCAAGATGAGCGATCCGCTGTTGTTTTCAAGGAAGGCCGCACAGGCTTTGAACTGAAGATATAGATCGACGTCGCCAGATAGCTCAGTGGTGAAGAGATCACGGCAAACTTCGTGTGCGGTGAGCCGAGGGATTGTGCGTGCATCGACGATGCGGATTTCGGAGGAACTAGATTCACGCAAGAGTGAGTGGAGCCAAGTCGCCAGCGGCGAGCCGTCGTGAAAAAGTGCCGCATCGGGATGTGATCGGAGGAACTTTCGAACCATTTCTGTGAAGTGTTCACCCGCAGCTTCTAGACTGATGTGCGAAGCCGCGTTCCAGGATTTAAAAAACGATTCCGAGTTTCCCCATTCGGTGGCGAAGATATCGTGTACGTCGAGCCGCCTCGCGCGAGAGGGCTCGCCTGGTTTTCCAAGTAGGAATCGGCAGTCTCCGAAGGGAGTGTGAGATTCCGGTTCAGGAGGGCGGACGTCTCGGTAGAGTTCGAAGACTTCTTTGTACCAGTGCCCCTCACATTGGGCCATGACCGTGCCGAGGTGTTTGCGAACACGGTCGTGTTCGGCTTCGATCGTTTCAAAGCCATGAAATTTTGGACGCTTCTCAAGCTCTGGATAATCGAACGCGAGAATTTCTGGCTTCGACGATCGAGTTCCTAGTTTCCCGATTCGCTGGGTGGCGATGAGTTCGTGTAAAACACGATTGGTTCGAAGCTGGGATTCAAATTGTTCAGGGAGGTATTGAAAAAATCCGGGGATCGCCGGCTGGCCGCGTTCAATGAAAAACCGGTAGAGTCCGCAAAGGTTTTCGGTTTCGACAATCGACCAGGAAGTTGGCAGATAGGGGCTGATGCCTGGCTCGTAATCATTGGGCGTTTGTTTCACCAAGTGGATTTCGCCCTGGCCAATGATAGAAAGATAGTCAGAACGCTCGCTCAACATTTGTTCGCAGAGCCACATTTGGCAAACGACGATGGGACTCACGGTCTGTGTTTGTAGCGCGAGCTTCATGAACTCGTCTGTTTGCCAGTACTGAATTGGGTCAAGCTCTCGTTCGTGAAAGCTGAGCCCTGCTTCGCTGTGGCCGAACTCGTTTAATCGCGAGCGAAACTTTCCGACATATTCTATATCGTGCCGATTTAAATCATGGGCGAGACGGAAGGTCGCGACATCCATCGCGAAATCGTGCGGCAGGCGCGCTTGCTTACTAAGTGATTTCCGTGCCTCGAGAAAGGAAAGCAAAACGATTTCACTATCGAGACCGCCACTATAAAGAATCAGCGGTCTTAAGGAAAGCTCGTGGCACTTTAGGAGAATTCGTCGTGCGGCTTCGCAATTGGCGTCGCGCCAACTTGGGAAGACTGATTGGCTTCGGCCGTATTTTGCTACAAACACCTCGTCGGGTTGTTGGCGCTTGGCAAGCCACCGGACGTTTTCTCGCAGCAAAGGACGTCCCGACTTGGCATAGCCGAATTGGAAATGTTGTTTCCAGGTGTATTCAAAGAGATTCAAACCGGCGCACTCATTTTATAGCGGTAAGGAGTTGGAAAGTCTGGCTCGCCAGGAGCGGCGGGAGCTTGGCTAAGAACTTGAGCTGGTGGAAAAACTCCGGGCTGCGGCGAAAGCGCTCGCACCAGGTAAGGGACCGGAGTCGCATAGGCCCAGTCGGCATCGGAGAAAAGCTCGTAAAGCGTTTTGCGAAACTGAAGATCGGCTTCCGTCAGCTTTTCGAATCCGGAATATTTTGGTCGGTCCTTGATGTCGAAATGCTGTTTGTAAAAGCGAAGTTTGGTCGACATCGAGTCGAGCTTTCCAAGAATTCGGTCGTTCCAGAGATCAAGACCCATGGGATCGACCAGCCATGAAAGCATCAGTTCGGGTGTGTATTGAAAGAACCCTGGGCATCCGTCACGCCCTCGCACGAGGAAGTGACGGTACCAGGCCGCGATCTTTTCTTTCTCGATGAGGTCCCAATGGGTCCGGGGATATTCGTCACTGGCTTGCGACGGATTTGATGGGGCACGTTTGGCGATGTAATGTTCACCGCTTCCCAATACGGGGAAACCTTCGATTTGGTCGACTAGCCACATGGTCGAGAGCAGTTGCGGGGAAACACACTGCGTGTCCCTGGCGTATTGCAGGGCTTCGGAGTTCCAAAAGTCTCGCAAGTTGAGATCGTAGAACCGGTAGGGGACGCGCAGTGTTTCGCAAATCATGACGGCCCATGCGTAGTCGTGCACGTTGAGATCATCCGCGAAACGTAGAATGGCGGCCGAGACCTCGACGCCGCTTTCAACAAATGCTCTCAAGGCGACTTCGCTATCGGCACCGCCAGAGAACAGAACCACGATGGGGAGATCTGTGTTGCGACGAATCGTGCGGGCGGTTTCGCAACATTCCGAGCGGAAGCTCATCGGCATGCGTTGGCTGCGCCCGTATTTGACCGTCCACATATCTGTGCTGCTTTTGCGGGCAACAAAGGGCAGAAATCTGCCATCGCGTTCGTAGCCGAACTCAAAATGATTTCGGTGAGTCAAAATCGGTGTTCGAGGCGCTGTTGTATCGTGAGTTGTCACACGAAAATCGTACTCGAAGAATCTGCAGGGTCCAAATTGAAGTGTGTCGGGTGAGACTCGTGAGGCGACACATTGCGGCGTCTGTCGCAAGGACCTTGTTGCGGGTCGGCTGATTCGATAATTCAATCCGACCACAAGGGGAGATTATGGCAAAAGAATTCCTAACGTTTTTAAAGAACTACGGTGTGATTGGTCTTGCGATCGCAGTTATCATCGGTGGCAAAGCCAATGCGATGGTCGATGCGGTGGTGAAAGAGCTGCTCATGCCATTTGTGGGTCTCTTGCTCCCTTCGGGTGACTGGCGCACGTTGGCGGTCACGGTTGGCGAGACAAAGTTCGGAGTCGGGCCCGTGCTTGCGGCGCTCATCGACTTTTTTATCGTCGCCCTAGTCGTTTTCGTTTTCGCAAAGAAAGTTCTGAAAGAAGAAGTTGTAGGGAAGAAGTAAGTTCTCGAAAGGATTGTGCCTCATGAAAAGCATCACTGAAATTTTAAAGAAGTTTTCGACTCTCGGATGTGCGACAGCGTTGATCTTAGGCGCGTCGATTGCGCAGGCTCAGGATGAAGCGGCAGCTGCGGCGCCAGCGCCTCAGGCCGAAGCAAAGGACTACGAAGGGACAGCCGAGATCAGCTCGATTGTCACCAATGGGAACACGCAGAACCAGACCACGGGACTTGCGGCGGACCTCACTTACAAGCCAGATCTATGGCTTGTTAATTTCAAGAGCAAGTATCTTACGACCATCAGTCAGCAGATTCAAACACAGGAGTCGTTTGAAGTTGCGGGCCGCGCAGGTCGTAAGTTGTCAGACGTTTTTGATCTGTTTGCTGAGCACGGGTATTTGAAGAACCGATTTGCGGGTCTTGAAAACCGCCATATCTCTTCGGTGGGTGTTGGTTATCTGATTTTGAAGACCGATAAACACAATTTCAAAACCGAACTGCTGGTTGGTTACACCGATGAAGAACGCACAGACGGCACACACCCAACATTCATGTCGGGCGGTGGAGCGATTCTTTACAAGTGGAAGATCACTCCCACTTCGGACTTTTCGCACGAGACGAAATATCAGCCTAACTTCCAGACGTCGGACGACTGGCGCTTGGTTTCTGAGACTGCGCTTTCAGCGGCAATTTCGAGCCGTCTTTCGAGCAAAATTTCTTGGAAGTACGAGCACGTGAATTTGCCACCTGCGGGCAAAGTCAAAGGCGACACAACCACAACCGTTTCGCTTCTCACAAAGTTTTAATAGGTGATGGTTTAAGGTGAATTTCACCGCACAGGCCGGCTTTTGGGCCGGCCTCTTTTTTGTCAGCTGTCTTGTGTTTCTGGCACTTGCTGGTTACGTGTTTTTTCTGTTGAAAAAAGCGGCTTTGGCGGAAGTTGAACTTGCCGCGATCAAATCGTCTATGCCGCTAAATGAAAAGCTCAAAGAGTTTGAAGCTCTAGTCCGAGAGACCTACGAGCGTGAGGGGCGCGAGCGTTTCCATCTGGAAAAGGAAGTGCAAAGTTTGGCACTTGAGACCCAGACGCTTTCTCAGGCGCTGCGTGG
>CAKQVW010000053.1 GCA_934277865.1 uncultured Pseudobdellovibrionaceae bacterium
CTCTTGAATGATGACTTCTTCAACTTCTCGACCGCCTTTGGCGGCCTTCATCTTCGTGCGCGACCGGTTGTTGAGATTCAAAACCTCTTCACCAGAGGCCACACGCATCACGGCCAGTCCATAAGTACCAGCATTGTTTTTCACAAACGTGACCGGGTCGCCTGAGATTCCTCGTGCAGCGTATTGCTGTTTCATGCGGTCGATCATGGCCTGCACACGCACCGCGAGCTTTTCGCGGCTACCGGGATCAGAAATATCAAATCCAGCAAAGAGCTCTGTTTCAACCGTGAGAAGCCAAGGGTCGACATCCGCAACCTGCGCAAACTCTGTCGCAAGGTCATTGTAGTGTTTGAAGTACGTCGATTTTTTTCGCTGCCACCAGCCCAATTCACGAGGCGGGTTCAGCTTCACTTCGAGCTTCTCGCCCCACTCTTGGTAAAACTCGGAGAAGTCATTGTTCGAGACGATGAGATCCGGCTCAAAGCAAGCGCACTGCACACGGCCAGCGGATACGTTTACCGAAACAACTTCGACTGTGCGACCACTGGCCGCCGTCATCGTGGCTCGCTCGTTGCCGGTTTTTTCGTGAAGCCGAGGAATCGCGACGCACACTTCTAGACCTGCGCCCGTTAAAATCTCGCGAAGTGTGAACACATTGTCCCAGTAGTAGGGGTTGTTGGTGTGCTCCTCCGTGATCAGCATAAGTCGCTTCACACCGTTGCCACCAGCGCCGCGCCCATAGTGACGGTCGATGTAATAGCGCACCAGCGGTGGCGCACTCTCTCTGTCTGTGGCACAGATATTGTTGAAGCCAGCCGGATAGATATTCGCATCGACGTTGACGACCTTGTAGCCCGAGTCACGAATGTCGTAGCTCGAATAGAAGGGAAGGTCGACCTGGACACGTTCGGACTGAAACCAGTCCCGAATCTGTGGCAACTTGGCGACGATCGCTCGATGCAGTTCATCCTTCCGATTCATACTTTCCTCACTCACGTCTTTGACTCAGATTTCTGCAACAGAAGGCACCCGCCCACCACTGCTGCCGGCATGATGATCACACTCATACCCGGAATGACCAGAACCGCGCCTAACCCCACTGCAAAACCGGAGTACATCGGAAGATGACGACGGAAATGCTGGAAGCGTCGGCGAATGCCCCAGCCCATTGCTTCGTAACTGTAATCCGAAACATCAAATGCCAAGATGAGCACGAATCCCATCGTGGCAAGTAGGTTGATAAACGGAATCAGAGAACAGACAAACAAGATGCCGGCCGCGACCGCAAAGATCAGACTCTTAACGAGGCTCACCATTAACATTCGCACCGTGAACGCCATCCATTGGCGGACTTGAAAGGGCTGATCTTCCCTCATACCAATCACGACCAACGCGAGTTCAGCAAGAATCGAGTAGAACGGAGCAACAATCAATCTCACGGAAACGTAAACTGCGACACCTAAGGCCAACAGAGCGATTGGCCAGAGCACCAGTGTTAACGCAAAGATCGCCCATGAACCGGGCGCCACGGAAATCCACGACCCCAGCGACACCGCGAGCGCCCCAATGGAGCCTCCAATAAAATAGAGACCTGAAATCGTGATCGCCGTTCCAAGAACCAGGGCTACGGCAAACGGGATGAGCGACCACATTCGCAGTTTTCGATTCGTCACTAGCTCCTGAAATCCTCGAAACACGGCCGTCAGACCAAAGAAAAAATCACTCATCAGTGCCCCCTTCTTCGGAAGTTTCCGAAGCACCTTCACCTGGGAATACCGGCTTCGCCTCAAGAACCCGCGGTTTTCGCTCTTCACGGCGTTTTGCCGAATCTGGAGTTTCGGTCTCTCCTGCTGGGCGTTCGAGCATCAACGTCGACTGCAGGTTCTCGTCAAAGTCCTCTGCAAAGTCGACGATTTTCTTAAGTGGGCTTTCCGGGTGGGCGGCATTCACGATCTCCGTCACAAACAAGGCTTTCAGAGACGCCACTGCATCTGCGAGTCGCACAAGACGATTCCATCGCTCTCGCTGCTGCTCACGAGCCGCGATCACGATTTCGGCAGCAGCCGGAACCGGAACCGCGTCGATCGACTTTCGAACCGCGCTATAACTTGCAATCAACTCTTGGGCGGCCTGTTCGGCCCAAGGCGAAATCCCGAGTTCTGCCGACTGCAGAAGGTAAATCTGGCTGCGTTCGATGGGCACCAAGCTGGATTCAAAACGCTCCCATGTGACTTCTCCTAGCGGGCGATGTCCCATCGCATACAGAATTCGAGGAACCCACTCGGGCTGGTCGCCCGCCGGGATTTGCGAACGCAATCGCGCCAACTGTCCCTCGGCAAGATTGTAGTATCTCTCGGCCTCGGCGAAATTTCGTTCGCGGGCGTAGGCGGCAGCAAGCCGCGCAGGCAGTTCAGTTTGTGCGACCTCAACAGGTAAGTGACGACTGCGTCTTTCAGCGTCTTTCAGTGCCGCCAAACTTTTATCGTCTTCGCCAAGCGCTTCGTACAAAACGCCCGCGCGTAACAACGAAAGCCCCTGCAAGCGAGGTGCACGTTTCGCAGTTTCCGCAACTCCCCTGTAAATCGTCAGAGCCTCTTGATGGCGACCAAGTCCTTCTAATGCGCGCGCCCGATTAAACTGTGCCGCCAGCGTCCAGTTGGTCGTGGGATTCGTGCGCAACATTTTTTGGAAGAGCTCGTCGGACTTCGCATAATCGCGCTTTTCAAGGAAATCAAAAGCCTCACGATACAGCTTCGGAGCGTCGGGGATCGGCGCCTGATAGGGATCTTCGGGGAAGCCCAGAACGCGTTTGATTTTTGTCGCGTCCCAAGTTCCCATTCGTCCCGCCGTGGGCTCCGCCGGAGCCGGTGGTCGAGAGGCGCATCCAGCCAAGGCCACGCCCAACAAAGTCGCAAACAGCGGCAACACCATTGCCCGCCCAAGACAGACACTTGATTGCCTCATTCTTTTTGCCCTCCATTGGCTGTCGCCAAAAACCGCGCGAGTTCCTCGAGATCCGCCAATCCTGCCAAATCTTGGCGATACTCGGGCACTCTCAAAACCGAAATCGATCGGCCGGTCTCTCGATCTTTCAAGTCTCGCTCGAAGAGATCAAATTGCTTGAAGCGAGCCTCATGATCGCGACGAACTTCGGCATGATACGCCCTTAGCTTTTCAAGAGTCGGACGAAGATGAGCGGGAATTTCGTCAGCATGAGACATCTGTTCATCAGACGGCAGGCTCTCCGGAAAAGCGCGGTTCAAGACGCAGGCGCCAAGCCGATAGCCATACTCTTTCAAATGCGTGTTGAGATGCTGAGCCTCTTTCAATTTTGCGACATCGAAGCTCGTGACCAAAACAAAAACCGAGGAGCGCGACTTCAAAAGTGTATTCACCTCTTCAGTACGCTCACGCAATTTCTTTTGAATCGCCTGCATCGACTGAAAGAAGTCGACTAACTCTTCGATGAATCTTCCGCCTGTTAAAATCTCAAGCGACTTAAGCGCTGCCTTGGTGCCTCGGCCGAGAATAGACGACACCAGCCCCTGGCCAAAAAAGCCAGTTTGCTCGTCGGGATTCATGAACCATTTCGTTATGCCGTCCTGAAAAAGACCCCGAATTCGTTCCGGTGCAGATAGAAAGTCAATCGCATGCTGGGTCGGTGGCGTGTCGAGAATGATGAGATCGTAGCCCGCCTCGCGCGCCTGCAGAAGCCTCTCCAGCGCCGTGAACTCCTGGGAGCCAGAAAGTGTGGTGGACAATTGATCATACAGACGGTTCTTCGCCAGACGTTTCATGAGATCAGGGTCGGTCGAATGTCGCTGAATAAATCCGTCAAAAACTTTTTTTGAATCAATGACGGCGGCATGAAGCTTCCCAGGCAAATTTGCATCCGAGCCTGTCGCGAGACCCTCGCCGCCGGCGTAGGGAACCAGCCGCTCCTCCACACCGGAAAGATCCAACTGCAACGCCGAAGCCAGTCGTTTCGCCGGATCCACCGTCACGACCAAAACGTTTTTGCCAAGTTGCCGACCACGCAAAGCCAAAGCCGCCGCCATCGTCGTTTTACCGACGCCGCCTGAACCCACACAAACCACGACCTGGTGCTCGTTTAAGAGCGTGTCCAAAGAACCCGTAGGGCCTCCTTCGTGGCTTGAATCATCTCACGAGGTGACTTGGCAAGGTAGCGCGGAACCAACAGCGCTTCGCTCGCCACGGACTTCGAAAGTGTCTCGCTCAAAAGTTGAATCATGTTTGCCTGGTTCTTCAGTTGTCCAGCGAGGCCACCAGCGTATTGCCCAAGCTCATTGGTTTCCGCGGCTGCTTTTGCCAACGCGTCCAACTCGGCAATCTCCAACGGAACTTCGAGCTTACGATTGCCAACCACACAAACTGGCATCGCAAATTCACGGTGCACCTGACTGACAAACTCTTCGGTCTCAATAATCGGCAGCTCTTCAAGAAGCGTCACCGCGACCAAGGCCGACGTCATCGGATCGCGAAGCAGGCGATCGATTTCGCCCGAATGCTGAGCAATCGGACCAATCTGAATCGCATCTGACATCCCCTTGGGCGTACGAAACACCGCCAGTGCGTGCCCCGTCGCCGGCATGTCGACCACGATCGTGTCATACGTGATAGGTGGTCCTACTCGGCGAATACCGGAGGTGATTTTCCCCAAGATCGCAATTTCCCCAAGACCCGGCGCGACATTTACCAGCGCCTTCATGACTTTGTTCTCAAAGAAAATCTTGTACAGTCGTTCGAGCTTCAAAAGGTGCAGAACGTACTCTCTCAGACAGCTCTCTCCGCTCCAGAGAGCGAGATCAAAACCCAAACCTGATGGACGCGGCGTGTGATCAACCGCCGGCAATTCTAAAAAATCTTGAAAATAAGACCGCTCCCCCGTTTCGACGAGGAGCGTTTTTCGCCCTGATTCCGCGGCCCCGCTGGCCAAAGCGGCCGCCACAAGCGACTTGCCTACGCCCCCTTTGCCGGAAACAAAAACATAGGGGCGCGCAACAAAACCCTTCAAACCCGCTGTAGACGCAGATTTGGGGTCCATTTTGCTGGAAGTTTTGATGGTCTCAGACGGAGCGTCGCTCAAACTGCGTTTTCCTTATTCAAAATCCTACATCCGCTATGAAAACATTAGACTTTTTTAGACTGTTCTCCTAACAATTCGCCACTTCTTTATTTAGGGGAACACGTTCATGAAAGCCACTCTCGAAACAGTTTCTAATTTGCAGCGCAAACTCAACATCCAAGTTCCTGCGTCGGAAGTTAAAGCCGCGTTTAACAATGCCTATGCCTCGATCCAAAAGCACGTGGCAATCAAAGGCTTCCGCAAAGGCAAAGCGCCCATTCAAACCGTGAAGTCGCTTTACGGCGATCGCGTGAAGCAGGACGTCGTCAACGACCTCGTACAAAAGTACTACTCGACGGCCTTGCGCGAGCACTCGCTCAACCCCGTCAGCTTCCCAACGATTGAGTTCGACAGCCTCACAGAATCTGCTGATTTTGCATTCACGGCAGAGTTCGAAGTACGTCCTGAGGTTGTTCTGAAGCAGGTTGAGAAGCTTCAGGTCCAACGCGAAAAGTTCGTTCTCGACGACGCCTTCGTCAACAACACGCTCGAAGACATCCGCAAGAGCCGTTCGGTCAACGTACCCGTCCTTGAAGATCGTCCTGCTCAAAAAGGCGACATCGCGGTCATCGATTTCAAAGGTTTCCTCGACTCCGGCGAGCTGGAAAACGGTTCGGCCGAAGGCCACGAACTCGAACTCGGTTCGAACATGTTCATTCCTGGCTTCGAAGAAGGCGTGACTGGCATGACGGTCGGTTCGGAAAAAGAAGTTCAGATCAAGTTCCCAGACGATTACCACGTTTCGCACCTTGCAGGTCAGCCGGTGAAGTTCCAAGTGAAGCTCCACAAGCTTCTCAAGAAAGACCTTCCCGAACTGAACGATGCCTTCGCTAAAGAAATGGGCGGCAAATACGAAACTCTGGAAGACCTCAAAACGGCCATCAAAGAAGACTTCACGAAGCGCGAAGAAAAACGCATCAAAGACGAACTTAAGGATCGCCTGATGAAAGCGCTCGTCGAAAAGAACCCAGTCGACGTTCCAAACTCGTTGCTGGCGGAACAAAAGAAGGCGCTCATCGAAGACCTGCAAAAGCGTATGGAATCGCAAGGTATGGGCGGCGAGCAGTTTGAAGACTACAAACAAAAGTGGGATTCAGATTTTGATGAAACAGCGAAGTTCATGATCCGTTCGAGCTTCCTTCTCGACAAAATCGCGGAAGACAACAAGCTCAAGGCAACAGACGCCGATCTCGAAGCGAAATTCGACGAATACGCGAAGCAAACAGGTATCGAGCTTGCGCGTGTTAAAGAATTCTACGCAGACGAAGACCGTAGCTCGCGCTTGCGCTATCAGTTGACAGAAGAACGTGTTGTCGATTGGCTGATCTCTAAGGCCGACGTAAAAGAGGTCGCAAAAGCCGATCTCGAGAAGGCCGGCAACTAGGCTCTGAGAAATCCGAGCGAGTTTCGGTTTCTTGAACACGTGGGCAGAGGGGGCCTGATGTCGTTCATCCCAGGAAATCCGTATTTCAAAACCGTCGCAGTGATTGGCTTTTCGGTTTTGATTGCTACGAGCGTGGCCTGCGCGCCACGTTCGCCCAATTCCGGACCCGAATCGCAAGACGCCGCCCCTATTGGCACGCGAAACGTCGGCTGCGAAAACTCGGGGCCCATGAAGATCCCAACCGGGGCCGAATCCCCCACGGGTAAAACAGAACTCCATCGTCTTCCGGCACGAAAAGACGCCTTTTGTGCTGTGGTCTTGTCGATTGACCCGACATTTCTTGGCTGGCTCAGCTCCGGCGACAAGTCGTTTGAGTATCGAAAGTCGTTCCCGGCCGATTTGGTCAGCCATATCATTTTCTTCGACAACCGCGCGCAATCCTTGGTGGCCGTGGCCGAGGTCGTCGAGGTGCTTGGCGGAGACCCCCTCGAAATTTCAAATCTCACTTGGACTCGATCGGGAGCAACCGTCGACGGTCTCATGAGCTACTTCGGTGACCGGCCTGTTGGATTCGCAATTGAACTAAAAAAATTCCGATCGCTTCCGGCACCCATCACGCTGTCGGCCGCGCGCGCGGTCGATCCAAAGTTCCAGCGTCCATATGGCTACCTGTTCACCGAGCGTCATCCCAAAATTGACGAGGCCTTGCGTAAGCAAATCGAAAGTCCTGAAAAATACGGTATGCGCTAAAGAGGTCATGATTCTCAATCGGGCTTCGAAAGGCATTCGATTCGCACCATCTCCGACAGGAAATTTTCATGTCGGCAACCTTCGAACAGCTTGGATTGCCAGTGAGATTGCAAAACTCCAGCGCGAGCCGCTTATCATACGCTTTGAAGATATCGATGGCGCAAGAGTGGTGAAAGACGCCCAGGCCTCACAAACGGCCGACATGGCCGCACTTGGTATCATCGCTGACCACGTGGAACTTCAAAGCTCCCGTCTCCATCGCCACAAAGCTCTCTTTGATATGGCTCTTGAAGAGGGACGAATCTATGCGTGTGACTGTTCGCGGACAGAAGTGCGCGACGCGCTTCGCGGGATCGCCAGCGCTCCACACACGCGCGAGCCCGAGTATTCCGGAAACTGCCGTGCACTCGCACGCAACGCGGTTCCCGATACTCCACTCTCAAACAAACCCATTGATTCAATTGCTTGGCGTTGGCGCCACGAAGACGAGTCCGGAAAATACGATTCCATTGTTGCGCGCACAGAAATCCGGTCCGGCGTGTTTCAGCCCGGTTATCACTGGGCCTGCGCGGTGGACGACGCCGATGGCGGGTATTCGCTTCTAATACGTGCCTGGGATCTCGCGGCGGCCGAGGACACTCAGGCGCGCATCCGATGTTGGGTGCAAAACCTGGAGGGCCCATTCGATGCCACTCGCGTTTTTCATACATCACTAGTCACACAAAACGATGGCCACCGGCTGGAGAAACGCACGCCCAATGTGACCTTGAAAGAGCTTTCCGCTCTCGGCCTCACATCGGAAAAACTGCTGACTCTGTTTCGTGCAAGCTTTGTTATGCCAAGCATCGACGTTCTTAGAGGACTCGACAAGATCCCCAGTCTACTGCTGGGCGAAGCCAAACACAAAATTTCGCTTCGCGAACTCGGTATTCAAGTTTAATCGACCGGCCTAATTTTGGCGCAGCCATTCATCCAACGTGAGGCGCTTGGATTTCACCGTGCCAGTCAGACCACTCTTAGGATCTGGAATATATCCATAAGCCGGAATTCCTCGGACCGAATGCCACTCGTTCTTTTCGCGAAAAGCGGACTGAAGCTCAGGCGAGCTGTCGATATCAAAAATAGTGATCCCAAGTGGGCCCGGCAATCGCACATGGCCCCAAACCATTTGCTTGGCAACAAACGTCGCCTGCAAATCAAATCGCTCCAGAATCTTAAGTAGCGCTTCCGGCGCATCGTAATGTTCCAGCCAACGACGATCAAACCAGCTGGGGCATGCACCGGCGCAGCTTTCCTCCGCTAAAGTAAATTTTCGAGAATCAAAGTCGGGACGAATGGGCTCGCCCTTTTTTACGCCGGCCCCGCGACTATGCTTGGCGATGATTTGATCACGCTGTCTAGCCTTAATGAAATTCAAGATCGCCTTTTGCTCGGAAGCCGGAATCGGAATCGTGATTTCCATCAATGAGTCATTACGAAAGCTATCCAATTGGGTCTCTTCTGCTCGAGCTCGAATATCGTGAAATTCAAAGTAATACTTCCCAACCCGCAAGGAGGCCGTGCTCGGCCCATCCGCTGGGTGACCATTGATCACAAGTCCGACTGTGTCTTTGCCTACACGATTCATCCAAGCGTCCAGTTTGTTCGACGGAATACCCGTCACCACAAATTCCCCTCGATCTGCAAAGCGGCCTTTTGCCGTTTGTTTTCCTTGGGCGGTGAGCGACCACTTCGTCACATAGGCGGTCTCCGACAACCCCATTCTCACCAAAGCCTTCACATAGTCGACTTTGAGTTGGCCAAAGTCCGTATCGCGGATTTCCACGACCTCCACTGGTCGGAACTGCGACTCACAACGAGTGGAAGCATCCGCCGCCTGTACGGCTGCGACCAGAGCCAAAACGATTGCCGTAAAAAAGAGTTTCATCTGCATCTTCTACCTCTCTTAGTTTCCACCGGAAGCTGTCGCCGGCACAAACATCGCCTCGCAACGCCCGGAAACGGAAAGCGACCGAAGCTTGATCACGCTTGGAGAAACAAATTCTATTACGTTCGCGGCAGGCGAGCGCGCGACCAGAGCTGAACCAAGTTCCGGAGCTGCGAACGCGTAACGCCCGAGGCGTTGTTCGGCCCGGCGACCTTCTTGCGTGTTCGGCGCTTCAAGCAGAGCAAAGGCGATCACCGGGTCCGGATTTGCCGCTGTGGTTTTCGGCGTGCGAGCCTCGATGATCAAAGCTCCATCCACAAGGCGCATCAACTGGAAGTATGCAACCTGCGAAAGCGTTCGGCGCAGTGGCGAGACGCGGCTTTCTGATTTCAGGCGGCTCCACTCTGCCGCGAGCAAAGACTGCAGACGTACATCTTCCCGCTGCGCTCGTGCCTCGGGACCATCGGCAAGCAATGCGAGCTTAGTTCGCCATTCCCCGAGAATTTTATTGAGGCCCTTGTCTTGGCCAAATCCAAAATCCGCCTCCGCAAGGCGAATCCCCGTGATCTTCTCGGCCTCTTCTGCGGCAATGCGATCAAAAACGCGCTGAATGCCGTCTTTGTCCAGGCGAGCGCGTGGATCGATTTCATTGATCGCTCGCAACAAGTAAGCTGCCAAAGTTTCAAAGCCATTCACGTTGCGAATCAACTTGTAATACCAGCTACCGAGGAAAGCGACCCCCTCCGCACCAAGCCCCAATGCGTTCGAAAACTTCCCCCACGTGAAGGGATCAGGGAAGGCTGCAAACCGTGCAAGCTTCCGACTCTGACGAACTGCTAATTCGGTATCAAATCGGAAGCCGTCGTTGTCTTTGAACATGACTTCGCCCGTTGGCAGCCAGCCGCCGTTTACCTTCTTTAAGCGATAGTAAAAGTTCTGAGTATGAAGCTCGCCCGGCAACCCCTCGACAATCCCCATACCGAGGTAACTTCGCAACAATGGTCGAACGATTCGCTCCTGTACGAAATCCATCGGACGCTCTCCCGCGAGCGCCGCCATATCTTTGATATTCAATCCCTCAACGGCGTTCTCACCCGTATTCTGAAGAATGAATGCAGGAATCCAGCGATATCCACGTCCGGGGTTCAAGAGCTCGGGATCCACTTCGCGGAAGATGGTCGAGGCAATTTTCCCCTTTGGCTGCAACGCGGCCGGTTCGAGCATAAATTGAACACCGTATCGTTTCATCTGATCCGACGGGACAGACTCAATCGCCTCGCTCATGATGATCGCGCGGCGAGCTTTTTTATCTGTGTTGATACGAACCGAGCCATCGATCTCTTTGTGAATCGATACTTTCACCCAGTGCACTTCACCTGGTTTTTCCGCGTCCATCACAATCAACGAGCGCGGGCTCGACGTCGTCATCGCGTCATAGTGATAGACAATCCCGTGGCGTTCGATCAAATCGGCGTAGGCGCTCACGTAGTTGGGGTGCACGAAGAAGCGCACGTACTTGCGGCCGCCTTTTTCAAATTGCACAAGCGACTTGGTGTCACCGCGCGCGTAGTCTGAAAGATGCGAGAACTCCATCTCCGAAACTGGAATTGGAATATAGGGAACCTTGAAGGTCGTGAACTCCGCTGGCGCAAAGACACCAAGGCTCTTTAAGTCGTTTGAAGTCAGCGCATGCAGGTTTGCCGCTTTTTCAAGGTACATGACTTCCGCGAATGCCTTCGGCAAACGTTTCATCAAACTTTGAGAATCACTGACATCTGTGGTCACCACAGTCGATTCCGCGCTCACAGGCCCCGACAAAACCTCATGACTTCCGATGCGGCCTTTGCGTGAAGGCGCCTCGCGAGTTTTGAAATAGCGGATCTCCACTTCGCGCTCGGGAGGCTTCTCCATTCCCACCGGTAACAGCCAACGCAGTCCCGCGCGATCACGCACGAGGTGCATGCCGGGTGGAATTTCGACATCACCTGTCTTGGGAACTTGTCGTGGTTGTGTGTGATCGGAAGTGACACGATCCGATTCTGCGTTCACGGCTGGCGCCCCCGCCAACAAAACAAAAACGACAATCGTGACAAACAAAAAGACCGCTAAGGTCGCGAGTCGTCGCATGCATCCCCCCAGAACTGCAAGCAAACATTTCCTGCGTAGCCGAGTTGCCGCTTTAACTTCCGACAGTGAAATGCGCGACCTCGTATCAACTGACTCGAGGCGCAATGTAAATATGTGGGCGCTCCATGAAGAAATGTCGGTGAAGATGACACGATCTCGTGAGTATTTATTGAAAAGCTTCAAGAGTTCGAGCCGAGCTCAGTAATGCATTGCACAACAGCGCGCGATAGAATCTCGCAAAATTCTCCCTCGTTCTGCTAGCGTTGAAGCAATTCGAGATTCACATCAGGAGTGTGCATGATGAGACGTTTGAAAAAATCAAAAGCCATCTCTCTTCTGGCAGCAACGGCCTCTCTGTTAGCAGGGTTCTCAGCCGCGGCTGCCACCGGTGGATTTAAGAG
>CAKQVW010000054.1 GCA_934277865.1 uncultured Pseudobdellovibrionaceae bacterium
GCCGGGAAGTTCGACTTCAAGCCGCCGAAAAATGCCGACATCATGACGGTTCCGCAATAGCGGAAGACCACACGATCTCGGCGGAACGGAGATCGTGCATGCCATCATTCGATATCGTTTCTGAAGTTAACGTTCAGGAAGTCGACAACGCCGTGAACACCGCGACCAAAGAAGTCGCGCACCGTTACGATTTGCGCGACGGCAAATGCGAAATCATCTGGGACAAAAAGACGATTGTTCTAAAAGCCAACGACGAGATGAAGATCAACGCGGTTCGAGACATCCTGCAGAGCAAGTTGCACAAACGGGGCGTTGAAATCTCGAGTGTGAAATTTGAGAAACCTGAACCCATTGGCGGCATGATGCTGAAACAGTCAGGCACCATCGTTCAGGGTATTGAAAAGGAAAAAGCCAAAGAGATCGTGAAATCCATCAAAGATTCGAAACTCAAAGTTCAGGCGCAAATCATGGACGAAATGGTCCGCGTCACATCCAAGAGTATCGATGAGTTGCAGTCGACGATCACGTACGTGCGTGGTCAGCGCTTTGGTCTGCCTCTCCAATTTATCAATATGCGCAGCTAAAGGTGATTTGAATGTCGACTCCACAAGACCCAGCTAACTCTCCGTCAGGTACAGGCAAGAAGGTCCACTTCGTCTCTTTGGGATGTCCAAAGAACTTGGTTGATAGCGAGATCATGCTTGGTCACATGATGAAAGACGGCTATGCCGTAACGGATTCGCCGGAAGACGCCGAGACGATCGTCGTCAACACCTGCGGTTTCATCGAAGACGCCAAACAAGAGTCGATCCAAAAGATCCTCGAGATGGCGGGATACAAGTCGGCAGGGGCTGCGAAGAATCTTGTGGTCGCAGGTTGCCTCACGCAGCGGTACAAAGATGAGCTGGTTGAGGGGCTTCCCGAAGCTGACCTCTTTGTCGGTTCGGGTGAATTTCAAAACATCACCAAAATTCTAAAGGCCCGCGAGCTGGGCTCGACCGAGAAACGTTACTTCAATCTTCCGACCTACTTACAAGAAGAGGACACGCCTCGCGTGAACTCGGGGCCGTCATATCGCGCTTACTTAAAGATCTCGGAAGGCTGCTTGAAGCGCTGTTCGTTCTGCGCGATTCCTAAAATTCGCGGCAACCTGCAGTCGCGTAAGCTCACGGCCGTATTAAACGAAGCCAAGCTTTTGGTGGCCGGCGGTGTGCGCGAGATCAACATCATCTCGCACGACTTCACAGACTATGGCTGGGATCTTCGTCGCAAAGACGAACACGCAACCGAGCGCCCAGAAGAGCTTTTGCGTGGTCTTTCGCAGATCAAGGGCCTCGATTGGGTTCGTCTGTTGTATCTCTATCCGGACGGAATCACGGATGAGATGATCGAAGTCATCAAAACAAGCCCAAACATCGTGAAGTACTTCGATATGCCGCTTCAGCATATCTCCAACACGATGTTAAAGGCGATGAATCGCAAGATGACTCGCGAAGAGATCGAAGAGCGTCTGGCGAAAATTCGCTCGGAGATTCCGGATGCTGTGATTCGCACGCAGTTTATCGTGGGGTACCCAGGCGAGACGGAAGAAGACTTCCAGCAGCTTCTGGAGTTCATCGAAGAGCAGCGTTTTGACCGCGTCGGTTGCTTCCAGTATTCGCCCGAGGACAACACGCCGGGTGGAAAGATGGATAGACAGATCGATGCCGAGACCAAGCAGCGTCGTCATGACGAACTGATGGCTTTGCAAATCGAGATCTCGCGCGACAAACATCGTGCGTTCATCGGTCGCACGGTTCCGGTGTTGGTTGAGGGCTTAAGCGAAGAGACCGAGTTGCTGTTGCAGGGTCGGATGTCGCAACAGGCTCCCGATATCGACGGTGTCGTCCTGATCAACGACGGCACGGCAAAGCCTGGCGAGATTGTGAACGTCCGAATCACCGACGCCCACGACTACGACCTCGTCGGCGAAATCGTCTAGATGTAGCGCCTTGTTTTTTGATTTGCGCGGCGTTAGACGCCCTGCAAATCAAAAAACAAGGCGGTACCTATTGCTTGAAGTAGTAGATGGCGCCGTAGTTGCGGCCGACTTCTTCGGAATCCATGCCATAGCCGACCATGTAGCGATCTTCGATGGTTTGGCCGACGTAGTCGGGCTTGATCGGGAGTTCGCGGCGGGCCGGTTTATCCAAGAGCGTGAGAATCTTCAGCGAGGCTGGCGATGAGGCCAGTAAGCGCTGCTTTAAGAACTGAAGCGTGCGGCCCGTGTCGATGATCTCTTCGACCACCACCACGTGTTTGCCGGCGATGTTGACCGAGATGTCTTTCAACATGCGAATCGCGCCACCTTTTTCGACGGCTCCAAGATGAACGAAGTCGACTTGCAGAGGGCGCTCGATTTTGCGGATGAGATCCGCAAGGAATATGCAGCTTCCTTTTAGGGGGCAGATGAAAATGAGATCTTTGCCTGCGTAATCGGTTTCAATTTGGCGAGCGAGCTTTGCGACCAGCTTCTGAATGTCGTCCGCTGTCAGGAAAGCGATCATTTCGTCCTTCATGTGCGAGCGGTTTTTTCCCGCTCCACCAGAAGAACCGTTGTTTGATCCACCACCGTTAGATTTTGTCGACTTCGCCATGATCAAAGCTCCGTGAAAGTTTCGTCCGAATCGCGCGCCATGCGCAGGTACTCTTTCGCCTGCGGATTTTCGGGATCACGCAGGAGGATAGTCTCCCACTGGTCGATCGCGTCGGCGACTCTTTTTGCTTGGTAAAGCATGAATCCAAACTTCAATCGAGCTTTGTGATTCATCGGTTGCTCTTGAACCAATTGACGAATCTCACGGAATGCCTGGCCAAGTTCGCCCTTGTTTGCCAGAGCGTCGATCACCTTCAGCCGTAGGTCCGTCTTCGTGGGAAGGATGGCCAGGGCCTGGCGGTACTGGTCGATCGCGTCGTCCCACCGCTTGTGCGAGAAGTACATGTCGGCGAGTTCGTGGTGTTTTGCGGCCAGGCGCTCTTTAAGCAGAGTGTCTTGGTCGAAATTCTTTCGGTTGAGTGCGGCTTGTGCGTCCTGGAAAACCTGACGGCCTTCTTCGTAGCGACCGAGGTCGTTGAGAATGATGGAGAGTCCGACGCTGGCGTCCGTGAATGTCGGGTCGATCTCCAGGGCTTTGCGAAACGTCTTGATCGCCTTCGTGAAGCGCCCGCGGTCGTAAAGAATCACGGCAATCATGTGCCAGACTTCCGCCTGTTCGGCCGGTTTGCCGAGGCCGCTGACGGCCAGCTGATGCAAAATCGGCTCGGCCTGTGAGTACAGGTTCTCGCGGAAAAAGGAACGGGCTGTTTCAATGAGATCCGCGCGTGAACGCTCGTCGAGGGAGAGGGCTTTATCGTACATCCGACAACTCGCTTTTTGCCTTTGCGGCTTCATTCGACTGGGGGAACTTCGAGATCAAAGTTTGAACGTAGCGTCCGACTTTGTCGCGATCACCAGTTTCTTTTGCCGAGCGGGCTGCGCCTAACAGGGCGACGGGTGCCATGCCGTCGATGTTTGCGTAAGTCTTCAATACGGTTTCATAGCGCCCAAGTGCGCTTCCGAACTGTTTTTTCTTAAAGTAGAACTCCGCGATGTACATTTCTTTTTCGGCCAACATCTTAAGCGCCAGTGATTTTTTCTCGCCGGCCTCTTTTGCATATTGGGACGTGGCGTACGCGGCCATGACTTCGTCGAAGTAGAGGATGGCCTTTTCCGCCAAGCTCAAGTCGCGATCGATGGTCGAAGGGAGCTGGTTGAAATAGGAAAGTCCGAGGCGGTACGTCACGTAGTCGATCTGCGGGTGCTTGGGGTGGAGATCTTTGAAAGTCTGATACGCATACTGCGCTTCGATGTAGGACTCGCGCGTGAACTGAACGTCCGCAATTTTGAGTTCGGCCATCAGTGCGAATCGGCTGTAGGGATGTTTGTTTTTTACTTCCGTGTACTTGATCACGGCCTCTTCGAAACGTTCGTCTTTTTCGTAGCGTTCGGCGAGTTTGTAAGCACCTTCTGCGGTCGACGTGTCGATCTGCTCGGTTGATGCACAGGCGGAGACCATCAAAGCGCAAAGCGCGATTGTCGCCAAGGTAGTTAAGTCTTTGAGTTTTCGGCAGATTTTCATAACTGCGAGTCTTTGGCGAGAGCCGCATTTTGTCAATTGTCTGGCGGGGCGTCGAAGGGCCAAACGCTTGGCCCTAATCCCGGAAATTGGTCAGGTGCGAATAAACCGCGTTGAAGGTGAGTTTGGCGGCGCTTGCCACCGGAACGGAGATCATCATTCCGAGAATGCCGCCGATTTCAGCGCCGGCAATGATCATCACGACGACGGTCACGGGATGCATGTCCACAATCTTTGCGACCACAAGTGGGATCACGAAGACGACGTCAATCAGTTGGGCGATGAGATAAATCGCACTCACCAAAAACAGCGTCACCCCTTGTGTGCTGCCGGCCGAGGCCTCTGCAGAAACCAGGGCAATGAGAACCGCAGGAACAGCCCCGATGATGGGACCGACGTAAGGGATCAGGTTCATGGCCGCGGCGAAAAGCGCAAGGACGGTTGCGAATGGGAAACTCAAAATTTGCAGTCCGATCCAGACGACGGCTCCGACAATCGCGGCTTCAAGAAAACGCGCGCGAATGAAGCCGCCCAGCTGATCGTTGATTTGATGTCTAAGATTCAGCGTTACTTCGAACAACTGGTTGGGCACATAACTGAGCAGCGAACGTGCGATGGTGTTTCCATCTTGAAGCATAAAAAAAGCGAAAAACGGTGCCAGTAGCAAGATCGTAAAGGACTGCGACACGATGGAAGGTAGCGCGACCGATACATCCGCGGTTTTTTCTACCATCCAGTTGCTTATTTCGTTTGAGAGATTCAGCTGTCCCATTCGGAAGTAGACACTGTACTTCTGCTCAAACGCGGTGATGCGTGTTGAAAGATCCTGTTGGTATTGGGGTAAACGTTCGATCAGACTTTGGAGCTGTTCGATCACCAATGGAAGTACCAGCGTCAAGCTGATTCCAACAAGCACACCTCCGACCGCAAATGGGATGAAGGTGGACCACGTGCGCCGCACGCCCTTTCTTTCGAGGAAGTCCACAATCGGCGCAAACAGGTAGGCGATGACAAACGCCAGGACAGTGGAAGCCAGCAGGCCCTTAATGAACAGCACGAGCGAAATTGAAAAGACCAAGATCGAGACGAAGCTAAACAGCCGCCAGCGCCGTTCGCGACGAATGATGAAGGCTGACCGCGGGTCGATCATGGGGCTTCCTTGGGAGGATAGGGAGGCAAGCCCGAGTTGTCTGACTGCTCTGGTGGAGTGCGAAGGTCCTTAAGAACTCGGCGAAGCTCGGAGACTTTTTCTGTGGTTTCCTTTAGGCGTCGACCAAGGATTTCCGCCAATCGCAGAGTGATCTTGGTTCCCATGGCTGGGCGTCGCGCCAGGATCTCGTTGAGATCGGGTTTGAAGAATCCAATCAGCATGGTTTCTTCGCGGGCAACAGCAGTTGCAGTTCGTCGGCCGTTTTCTTCGACAAGCGAAAGTTCCCCAAAAAAGTCGCCGGCCAGAAGTTGTGTGATGTAGATCTCGCGCGAACTTTCGCTCTTTGCGTCGGGGTCGATGACGTAAATTTCGACTCGCCCTTTCGTGATCAAGTACATGCCAACGCCCACTTCTCCCTGGCGGAAGATGGATTCGCCGGCGTGGTAGTGACGAATGTGCACACAGCGTTCGAGGAATCGAACTTCGGAATCCGTCAGATCGCGAAACAGATAGGACTCGCGAAGTATCGTGAAGGTCGACTGATCAGAATTGCGGCGGAAAATATTGTCCCAGATGAAGTTCATGGACTCACCTTGCTCGAAGTGGTTTCGAACGCTCGATCGACAGGATCTGTGGTTGCAAACACGACGGCCGCAGGAACCCAGCCGGAGAGTCCGCCTGGGTACGTGATACGCCGCCAAGACTTGCCTTCGACCTCGCGTGTTTCGCGAACCAAAACTTCAAGTCCCTCAAAGAGCTCAAACAGCGACGTTGCTTCAAGTTCGGGAGCTGACAACACGGAAACTTTTGAGGCAATCACAGTTCCGCGTAGGTCGTTTCGGTCGATCAGAATCGAAACGAAAATCCCTGCGATGAAGACGAATAAAATTGTGAATACGATGGCGCCGACCGGTGCGGCAGGCGCCGCGGTTTCCTCTTCGAAGGCCCGTTTACGTTTGCCGATCCATTTTAGCCACAGCCAGCCGCAGCCCAGAAGTAAGAATGCCGAAACGACAAACACCAAAGTTGGCGAAAGACGCAGAAGCAGAGTTTGTCGATATCTCTCCCAGGTGCTGAATTCACGAGGGGCGTCTTGTTTATCCAGTTTGGAGCGAGCAAACGTCACGGCTTGGAAAAGTGATTCATTTGTGGGCTCATGCATAAGGCCTTTGCGCCAAATGCCGATGGCGGCTCCTGTCCGTTTTTCTTTGAAGGCAATCAGGCCCAAATTCAAAAGCGTGTCGGCGTGATTGGGGTGTTCAGCCTCAATTGCGAGAAAGCTCTTTTTTGCGTCCTCGAGTTTGCCTTCGCGAAAGCTCTTGGCGCCCTCGGCGAACAGCGCCTCTGGTTGCGCCGAGCCAATTGACGCAGCTAGGTGGAGACCCGCGAAAACCGCTATGACTTGTATCAATCGACCCATGAAGTTCATGCAGGACTTAGTTTAAAGGACCGCTGCTCATGAGCAACGGTTTCTTGGGCTGGGTTCGGTTGGGTCTGGTTGCGAGTACTGGTCCCTAGGAGTAGGCTAGACGTTATCGAAACGAACAGGAGCTTCCCTTGGACAACTCGAAACTCGCGGGCCATCGCATTCTCAATTCGCCTAAAATTCAAAAAATGATTTCCGAACTCGTCGCTGCCGTCGAAGCGGAAGAAAGTTCGCTCACATCCGCATCCTCGCCGAAGGCCGAGGCCTTGGATCACGGCAAACGCGTGTTTGACGAGATCGCGAAATACCGCGGCCGTCCATTGAACTATCAATTCATTGGCACGGGTGCTGGTCACGGGGCCTACGTCGAGGTCGAGGATGGTTCGGTAAAGTTGGATCTCATCAACGGAATTGGCGTTCATCTTTTTGGACACGGTCACACGAAAATTCGCGAAGCCGCAGTCCGTGGTGCGCTGTCCGACGTGGTTATGCAGGGCAACCTCGAGCCGAATCACGAGTACGTGAAGCTCTCAAAACAATTGGTTGAGCTCGCTTCGAAAAACAGTCGCCTGCGCCACGTTTGGTTCTCGACTTGCGGCACGATGGCGAACGAAAACGCGCTAAAGATGGCTCGTCAGAAAAACTCGCCAGCAAAACTTGTGATCGGTATGAAAAACGCGTTCGCCGGTCGCTCGACAATGATGGCGGAAGTGACGGACAACCCGGCCTACAAAGAAGGCTTGCCCGAGTACAACGAAGTGCTGCGCGTTCCTTGGTATGATCAAAAGAATCCGCGCTCCAGCGAGGATGTGCTTCGCAAGTTCAAGGAAATCGTGGCGGCGAATCCCAAGCAGGTGGCGTGTTTCGTGTTTGAGCCGATGTTGGGTGAAGGCGGCTACAGAACGGCGCCTCGCGAGTTTTTTGTTCCAATCTTGGAGTTCTGCCGAGAGCAGCACATCGCGGTTTGGGCGGACGAAGTTCAGACCTTCATGCGCACCGGCCAGCTCTTTGCTTTCGAGACTTTAAAAATCGGTGAGTACATTGACCTCTGCACGATCGCGAAAACTCTGCAGACAGGTGCAACGCTTTACACCGAAGAGTACAACCCGAAACCTGGTCTGATTGCCGGCACGTTCTCGGGATCGTCGGCGAGCCTCGCGGCGGGTATGGCGTCGCTCGATATCATCACAAAAGAGGGCTACCTCGGGCCAGACGGAAAAATTCAGAAGCTGCATCACGCGTTTGTCGGGATGTTGAATCGTCTAAATGAAACGACTTGTAAGGGTCAGCTTCAGGAAGCTGGCGGCATGGGACTTATGATTGCCGTCACGCCGCTTGATGGTTCCAAAGACAAGGTGAACAAGCTTCTGCAGGTGCTCTACAAAAACGGTATGATCGCGTTCTCTTGTGGTCGCGACCCATATCGTCTGCGCTTCTTGCTTCCTGTTGTGATGACAGACGCAGACGTGGTGCAAGCGGGTCAGATCTTGGAAAAGTCGATTCACGAAATGATGGCGTAGGAGTCTTTTTGTGAGCCTGCCCGAAGACTTCGTCGATTCTTGTCGAGCGATGATTGGAATCGACAGCAGCCCGGCTGCGGGCTGTTTGGCAATTGCCGAATATGCGGCGGGCTTGGCTCGGCGCTTGGGACTTCTCGCCGAGCTTCAACTGGAATCTTGGAATGGCCTTGATCAGGCCAATGTCATCGTTAGGCCTCTGGCTGCGCCCACACAAGATGTGATGGATGTTCCGCCTGGGGAATTTGTTCTCGAAACCCATCTCGACACGCCAGATCCTGGGGCTTATGCGCTTTGGTCCAAGACCGATCAAAACCCCTATGGGGCGAGCATCTACCCGACAGCAGAGGGTGATGTGATCTATGGTCTTGGCAGTGCCGATGTGAAGCTCGATTTTCTTTGCAAGCTCTATGCGTTGGCGGAAGCCTCGCGCGCACATCGTGTTTGGCGGTTGCCGCCGGTTTTAGTTGGAACATTTGGCGAAGAGTTGGGAATGGCCGGCGCCGTTCGTTTGATTCGTAAAAAGAAAGTGCGTCCGGTTGCGATCTTGGTGGGCGAGCCGACCGAGCTTCGTCCCGTGATTGCGGGTAAGGGTTTTGCGTCGGTAGAAATCGAAATTCCATTTTCCGAGGCGGAGCTTCGGTTTCGCGAAAAACATCTGCTGGGTGAAAGCGTGCTCACGCAGAGTCGACTGTTTTCTGGTCGCGCAGCTCACTCGTCGGCTCCTCAGTTTGGGGAGAGTGCGATCGAGAAGATGTTGGACGCGCTAGAGCGACTACCAACCGGGATTGCGGTCATTGAAATCGAAGGTGGCGTGAACTTCAATACGGTTGCCTCGCAAGCGGTGCTTGAGATCGACTCGGTATCCGAACTTTCCGGTGAAGAACTAAAGAGTCTGATGGCGCTGAAACTGGTGCGAGTGCGTTCGGCAATCCGTCGTGTGCAAGAGCGTTTCCGGCTGTTTCCCGATGCCGAGTTCATTCCGCGTGAGCCGACCTTGAATATCGGGATGATTCGCACCTACGAGGACCACGTGAAACTGTCGGGATGTGTGCGCCTTCCTCCGACGGTTTCTCAAGGCGAGTACGAAAGCTGGATGAGAATCTTGCGCGAAGCGTGCGCGGCCGAGGGTGCGGTCTTTCGAATTGGAGACTACAAAGCGCCGTTTCGCCTAGCGGCGGCATCGACCCTGTTGCGGGTGGCGGAGGACGTTTTATCCGAGCTGGGGATTAATGCGCCGCGCTCGACACAGGCGGTGGCGAACGAAGCCAATGTGTTTGCGAAATTTGGAATCGAGACTTTGGTCTGGGGCCCGGGGCAGGGTGTCGGCAATTCCCACACTCCAAGCGAGTGTGTGAAAATTTCGGACTTAAACCTGGCGATCGAGTTTTATCGCCGTGTCATAGACCGGATGTGCGTATGAACAAGATCAATCGACAAAGTCTTCATCAGCCAGCAATGGCCTCGTCAGGCTCGAAGTTTGTCTTGCGAAGCGCGCGGCTAGAGGACCTGAAAGATCTCACGGACCTTGCCGGCCAGTTCTCGCTTTTGAACCTGCCTGCGGACAAAAAAATTCTGACCGAGAAAATCGAACGCTCGACGGCGTCCTTTGGCGGAGATCTGCGCCGCGAAGAAGCCGAGTATCTTTTTGTCTGTGAAGATCTCGAGACGGAGAATATCGTCGGCAGCTCGTTGATTCTGGCAAAACACGGAACAGAAGATGTTCCGCACTATTATTTCAAGATCGTGAAGAGAAACCGTTTCAGCGAAGACCTCGGAATTGGATTTATCCATCAGGTTTTACAGCTGAAAGAAGACATGAATGGTCCGACCGAAATCGGCGGTCTTTTGATCGACCGGGCATACCGTCGTCGCCCGGAAAAACTGGGTAAGCAGATCAGCCTGGTGCGATTTCTCTACATGGGAATGTTTCGCGACGAATTCGAAAGTCGTGTGCTCTGCGAATTGACGCCTCCATTGGGAGACGGCGGTCGCAGCGAATTCTGGGAAGCTTTGGGTCGCCGCTTCACGGGCCTTCCGTATCAAGAGGCGGATCTCATCAGCCAAAGGAACAAGGAATTCATTTCGAGCCTGTTCCCCGAAGAAGACATTTACCTGGCGCTCCTTGATTCGCGAGCCCGTGTTGATCTGGGTCGTGTCGGTCAAGAAACTAGAGCCGCGCAGCACTTGTTGGAATCGATCGGGTTTGAATACCTGCACGAGGTCGATCCGTTTGATGGGGGACCTCACTACGGAGCAGACGTCGACAAGATCACAGTCGTGCAGAACACGCGCGAGGTGAAGTTGGTCGAGCAAGGGGATCGCGCACAGTTCGCTGGCGGGGCGCTTGTCGGCACTCGTCGTGACGGGGAGTTCCGTGCGGTGTGGTCAGCGATTGAAAAACGTGGTGATGGTTCGGTGGCGCTTCCTGCTCCGGCGATGAATTCTCTGCAAGTAAGCGAAGGCGAATCGATTTCTATCTCAGAAATCGCATGAGGTGAGTGCAATGGGTCCGATAGAGTTTCTTGGTGATTACATCGATGGGCGTTTCGTAAAACCGGATCGCGCGGACGGCGAATTTAAATCGGTCTCACCAGGTGATCTGACTGATGTCATTGCGCATCTGGAGTATCGTCACGAGCATATCGCGGTCGCGACCAAGGCGGCGCGCGAAGCGTTTCCAAAGTGGGCACGCCTTCCGCAAGAGCAGCGCTTCGCACTTTTGCGTAAACTGAAAGACGTTTACACGGCACACGCCGATCAGCTGACGGAAACCATCGCGCGCGAGACAGGCAAGCCGAAGTGGGATTCCGCTGGCGAAGCCAAGGCGATGATCAACAAGATCGATATCACCTTGGATCACTCCATGCGTCTTGTGAAACAAGAGCGCATCGCCAACGCTCTGCCAGGTGTTGACGGAGTCGTGACTCATATGGCCCGCGGTGTGATGGCGGTACTTGGGCCATTTAACTTTCCTGGGCATTTGCCAAATGGTCACATCGTGCCGGCGCTCGCAACTGGTAACACGGTGGTGTTTAAGCCTTCTGAGCTGACGCCAATGGTGGGTCAGTTGATGGCTCAGCTATTCGAAAAGGCGGAGTTCCCGAAGGGCGTTTTCAACCTTGTTCAAGGTGAAGGCGAAACGGGAAAACGTCTGGTTGCAGACGAAAATGTCGACGGCATTTTGTTTACCGGATCGTACGAAACCGGCTTGAAGATCAAACAAAAGACCGTCGAACAATACTGGAAGATTCTCGCACTCGAAATGGGTGGAAAAAATGCGACCATTGTGTGGGACGATGCCGATCTCAACAAGGCGCTCTACGAGACGACAATCGGTGCCTTCATGTCGACGGGACAGCGCTGTTCGTGCACCAGCCGTATCATTCTCCATGATTCGATCGCGGATAAATTCATCGACAAGTTCTATGAAACGGCGAAGAA
>CAKQVW010000055.1 GCA_934277865.1 uncultured Pseudobdellovibrionaceae bacterium
GAAATCAAGATTCGACCGTGATCGCAAAATCACCAACAGCCGAACTCAAGCATGCAACCCTCAAACGCGTGCTTTCAGATTTTAAAACCGCGCGCCCTGGTTTTCTTCAGTCTTTCGAAGTCGCGTGGGGCCCTTCGGGCTTCGCGCTTTCCATGGGAGACCGCGAACTTTGCCCTGTCGGCCGCCTCGTTGAAACCAACGATCTCGACGAGCCGCTTCGCCTCTCCTGCAGCAGCAAAGACTCTCTGCGTGGACTTGAAGGTCGCATGATCGGGAACACCACACGCGGCGAACTCTTCTTAGAAATCACCGCCACGTCGCCTGGCATTCTAGGGGGTCTCGGTGCGGAGTCCATCGAGCGAGCGTTCATCTTGGTGCGCCAAAAGAAGGCGCCAAAACCGGTCGCACCTGCTAAACCAGGCGAACCCGCAACGCCTGCTTCACCAGATTCCGCAACCGACGACGAAGACGACGATCTTTTCTTAGAAGAAAAGCAACAACCACTTGTACCTTCGCCTCAAAGTCCTGGCGGCAACACCACCCCTGCTGATCACAAGGGCTGGCTTGTGCCCGTTGATTTGAATGATCCTGTTACCAAGCAGTGGGCCAAAGACCGCAAACGCGCCTTGGTGGCAAAGAAGGTCGACGAGTGGAAATCGTCCAGTCGTCTAAAAGGTTTTGCTACACACTTTCTCCCCAACCGCGAACTCGTGCATCGCTCGCTTCAAGAAAGCCGCGTTCCTGGAGAGTTTGCGCTCATCACGTTGATCGAATCGCAGTTTTTCACCAAGCCCGGATATCCAGTCGAAGTGTCCTCGGCTGCCGCTCTTGGTCCTTGGCAGTTCATGCCTCGCACCGCGGCCGATTCTCGTTTTGGACTTAAAGTTCTGCCTCTGGTCCCAGTGAAAAATGACAAAGGACGAGTCATCCGCAACGACGCCAACCCGTGCGACGAACGTGCGGATCTAGCCAAGTCCTCAGTGGCGGCCGGCAAATACTTCCGTGTGCTGCTCAACATGTTCCCACGGGATCCGCGCTTGGCGCTTGCGGCTTATAACTGGGGCGAAGGCAACGTCGAGTGTCTTGGATCGACTTCGGCCAAGTGCAATCGCTTGAACCAAAAGCGTGGCTTTTCTCAGGCACGATTGGGTGAAATCCGTGAACTGGGCTTAAGCTTCTGGGCGATTCATCGCTTCAACATGGCGCCAAGTGAAACGTTGAACTACGTCATCAACTTCGTGGCTGCCCACCATGCGGCTTTGGAAATGGATCCCATCGCTCTCGACAAAAACATCGCCCCTTGGAAGCCGGCCGCTCAATGCGGTCGGTAACTATCGGCGAAGTTTCGAAAGCGTCAGTGTATTCTCTAAGAGCATCTGAATCGTCATCGGTCCAACCCCACCTGGCACCGGGGTAACCGCTTGCACGTGTCCGAGTAGCTCCTCGTAACGAACATCTCCGCAGATCGAGGCTTTTTTTCCGCCAATCACAAGAGCATCCGATTCGGGAACACGGTGAATTCCGACATCCACCACAACCGACCCTTTGGCGAAAGCCTCGCGGCCCAAAAAGCGTGGCTGCCCGGCCGCCACGACCACGACCTCGGCTTCGCGGGTCACGCTGACAAGGTCCTTCGTTCTTGAATGCGCCATCGTCACCGTGGCGTTGGCTTCCATCAACAGCAAGGACATGGGCTTTCCGACGATGTTGCTGCGACCAACGACGACGGCTTTTTTCCCTTCCAGTGGAACTTTAAAATGTTCGAGGATTTTCATCACACCATAGGGCGTGCAAGGTGCGACACGTTTTCTGCCGGCCAATAGCAGTCCCAAATTCCCACTCGTCAGCCCATCCGGATCTTTGTGCGGAACAATGGTCTCCAGCGCGGCGTTTTCGTTTAAACCTTTTGGCAAAGGCAGCTGCACCAAAATGCCGTCGACGTCGTCTCGCAAATTGAGTTTTTCGATTTCCTTGTGCAACTCGTCTTGCGTCACCGTCGCCGGCAGCGGAATGTGAAAACTCACGATCCCCGCCTCGTCGCACGCTTTGATTTTGTTTCGGACGTAGATGTGGCTGGCCGGGTTGTCTCCGACAAGGATCACCGCCAAGCCCGGGCCGCGGCCGGATTTGGCTCGAAACTCCGTGACGTCACTCGCGAGCCGAGCCCGTCTATGTGCGGCAACGACCTTCCCATCGAGGAGAACCGTGTTTTTCCAGTCCAACGTGCTCATCTCTTCCTCCTCTTGGTAAAACGCGTGCGAATTTTCTCCTGGATTTTACCCTACACCAGGCGCTTTAAGCCAGCGTCGGCTTGACGGGCTTGCGACCGCGGGCATAAAAGGGATTCACAACTCCCGCGGACCTTTGTTTTACGCCAAAAGGCGTGAAATCGGCGCGGAAACTGGGGATGGAAAATGGCCGGAAAAAAAGCGGAAAAGGTTAAGCTCTCGAAAGACGGAAACTCGATCGACTTCGTCCAGAGCGACAACCTCCCTACCTCTTCTAAAAAATTCCGCCAAAGCCCTGAAATTGAAGGCTTTTATCGCTTTGTTTACGAAAACGACCTGCGTGTAGAGAGCTACGAGATTCTCGGACGTATCATCATTCGTCGCCGCATCGAGCGCGAAGAGCAGGCCCGAGCAGCTCGCGCCGCTAAAAAACAGCGCGGCTAGTTTCTGCGTCCGACTTTCGGAAAGTCCGATCCTCTTGAAGCCTCAGAACGAAGTTCTGGGGCTTTTGCGTTCTCCCACTTTCTGCAAACCCTCTTCGCGACTTTAACCCGTCACGAGGAGCGTCCGATGCAACGATTTAAATTTCAAAAGGCACCAACTAAGACTCCGCTGCAAAACCAACGCGGCCAAGGCCTGATCGAGTACCTGATCATTGTCGCCCTCGTGGCCGTCGCCACGATCGGAGTCGTCCGCGTTCTTGGACAGGCTGTGAGCTCCCGCTTCAACACCGTCACCTATGCGCTTCAAGGAAAGAAGAAGACCACGCAGATCGACAATCTAGATGACAACCAGCTGAAGAAACGTGATCTCGGCGACTTCATGAATGGTGTTGCATCACAAAACGGCGACAAGTGATGAGCCTCAGAAGCCAACGTGGCAGCACCCTGGTCGAAGCGGTGCTCGCCGCACCACTTATCGGAATGGTGATCGTCGCGTGTGCCGTGCTAGTTTATTTGTCGTTTGCCAAGATCTGGATGAACCGCGCCGCACGAGAGGCGGCAGTTTGTCTAGCTTCGCCGTCGCCACCCTCACGCTGCCGCGCGCGTCTCACCAACACACTGAGGCTTGGGCTCCCAATTGGCCGCATTGAAATTCGGGAGTTCCAAAATACTCGCTACCAAACCCGGGTGTCGATTCGGCTGAGTTTTGACCGTACTTCGACCATGCAAGACTCCACATCCACGAGCATCACCGCAGCTTCCAGTTTCCTAAAACCTCGATTTTTCCCTCTAGGTGAATGACATGAAACACAACACAGAATCAGGACAAGCGACGATCGCCGCGATTTTGTTATTGCCACTCGTGTTGTTCATCATCGGCGGGATTCTCTTGGTGGGTTACGCCCTTTCCATCGAGGCAAAAGCGACATTCGCTTGCCGAACCCAAGTTGCAAAATCTCAAGGCGAGGCAGCCAAAGCGGCTCGCGAACTCATGAGCCTGAACAAACAAGCACTCAGCCTCGAGACAAAACGCAAGACGGCTCAACGTGCACTCGTCATAGCGGGCACGCTTCCAAATCCTGCCGCGAAAGTGGCTGCGCTCGCCGCCTTAAAGGCCGTTGAGGCCGCACAGATTCCTGTGATTCAGCAGCAACGTTATTGGCTCGCCATGGGGCGACGCGCCTCTTACGCCACGGCTTACCGAGCTCGGCAGGCCATCGAACAAGAGCTGCCGGATGGCTTTCGTGATTTGGCCCATCAGGGGCGAATCAAGAGCTACGTGCCAAAGTTTAAGATGCTCGCACGTCCGCTCGGCGCAAGAACGCCGGTCTATGTACCAGCACCAGACTTCACGACTCGGCAAAATGGAGGAATCAAATGGCAAAGTGCAAAACGAAACTCAGAACTCAATTCGCCCGGCGACTCCGTCGATTGGCTAGCACGCCTGGCAACGCTTTTTCCGGCCATCGAAATCGGCTGCAGCATGACGCTCGCTCCGGCAAAAGATGGGAGCCTGTCGTTGCAACCAACCGAGGACAAGCTTTCATCGAACTCGTCATCGTCATGATGCTCTTTTTAGCAAGTGTCATGATCTGCGTAGGAGGAATTCAACGTGTTTCACCAAACATTCAAAAAACAGGATTCGAAGCTCCAACTTCTCGCTCATCGGTTCCTCGGACTCATCAATGAGGAAAAACAGAAAGCGCGTGCTTTCTGGCATCGTTTCACCAGCCTTGAAGAGGCTGACAGCGTTGAAGGACAGTCGCGAAGTTTTCGGATCTGGATGTTTTCCTCATTCGGCGCTCTGGTATGTATTCTGCTTCTCAATTTTCACGCGACTTCGAGTACCGATGCTCCAACAGCGCATCGGGAGGATGCGACGGCTCTCACGTCTGACCTCCTCTCGCAGCTTCCGGCAGGGCATGTTTTAGTTCCGATTGAACCGATTAATATCGATGCGATCGACGCGGTTTTTGGGCAACACGGCTGGGCCGATCTCTTCGTTGAACGAGACGATGTAGACACCACATTTCGTGCCTCTGGCAAACCAGCCCGCCGACGTATTGCCGTTGGCATCCCATTGTTGCGCGCGCCTCGGAATCCAAGTCGACTGGCGGTAATTGTTCCCGAGACAGAAACTCGACTCATCAGCGAACTCGGTCAGCCGGTTCACGTCGCCTTAAGAAAATCACCTGCAAAAAAGTCGGGACCAGAAAAGCTCTCGCGAGGCCACAGCTTCGCAAGAAGTGGGAAGCCAACAGTCCAATTTGAACTTGTGCACGAAAGCGGAATCGAAGACGCAAATTAGTTCGATCTCATACGAAAGGCAGCACTATGAAACAGTTTTTTTCCCTCATCTTATTGGGAACCACAACCGTGCTCTGGCCCGTCGGCAAAGCACTCGCAAGCCAAACACCGCAAGCCCAGATCGCAATCCAATCTCGATCCGCCTCGAACGATTCGATGGAGTTCGCATCTCAGGCGCAGGCATTGGGCCTTGAGACATTGGCAGAGGCTCTCGGACGCCGAGGCGTCGCCTCTTCAGAGACTGTTGCCGAGATGGAATCTCGTCTCGTCCGAGCCCAGGAAGAATGGATTCATTTTCAATCAACTCCGCTCACAGACTTTTCGACGACTGCCATCGAGCGCTTTCTTGCTTTGGAGTTCGAGACGACGTGGGACGAGGAATCGCGGATGGCCTTCTATGAGTTTCACCAAAGACTGGCTCGAATGCGACCTGAGCGCCGCGAAACACACTTAAGACTGTCGACCATTTTTCTGGCACACCTGAGGTTGGCTGCTCGAAATCAAGAAGTGGCGACACCTATAGAAATGGCGGAGGCAGAAAGCCGGCTTGCCGTGCGTTGGGTGTCATTCTCTGAAGTTCCAATGGAAATGGCCGGACTTTTTGTAGACGGCCATTGGTATGATCGCACGCAGGGGCGATTTCCATTGATATATGACAAAGCAGCCACCGAGGGAGTTCGCCTTGTTGGGGTTTCGAACAGTCACTTGCCCATTACCGTGACAGTGTCGCCAACTGCCAAAAATCTTGAACTCGCTTCGCGTCTCAAACCTTCTCAACCACTCACGGCGGACGTGCCATCCTGCTTTGCGACCGCTCCGTTCTCTTCGCGACTGGGGCGTCTTGTGGTGATCGACAATGTCGACTGTCGTACGTCTATTCTGCAAGGGAACTTGCGCGACGAAACCGTTCCCGCGCCCTTGCACCTCGGAAAAAAGTTTGGGCTTCAACAAATTGACTCGGATCCATTCCGTGACCAAAAGCCGTTGAAACCAGTGGCCCAAATCAAGCCTTGGGTTTGGGCAGCCCTCGGAGGTGTCGCACTGACAGCGCTACTCATCTCAAACAATCGCAATCGACAACAAGACAGTGCGGCCGTGCAGCCGGTGCATCGCACGGGCTGGTAGCGAAGATCGCTCGTTCGTGAGAAAAGCAAAAGCCGCTCTTTGGAAGCGGCTTTTGTTGCGAGATTTTAAAGACGTCTTTGAGACCGACGTTTTATTCCCTACCGAGTGCGACCCGGCGTGGTTCCTGTGCCTGTTCCGGGCCCAGAGCCTCCGCCTGGAACGGGATTCGTTCCAATGCTCGGGTTGTAGTAGAAATTGCCGCCACCACCAGCGGCTCCGCTGCCAAAGTACTGGTTCCACTTCATTTGGAACTGCATGTACTCAGACATGAAGCTCTGGTACAGGCGCATGCGTGAAGCCGCTTGCTCTGTGTACTGACGCTGCATTTCTAATTGCATCTGGTATTGCTGCTGCATCATGGTCGGATCCATCATTCCGCCCGTCATGAAACCACCGGCCATACCGCCAGCGATTCCCCAAGGCGACATAAAACCGCCTGCCATACCAGCCATGCCGGCCATACCACCCATGTAGCCAGGCATTCCCATATAGCCGCCTGCCATTCCGGCCATGCCACCCATGTAACCTGGCATTCCCATTAAACCACCGGCCATACCCGCCATACCGGGCATTCCCGCCATTCCTGGCATGCCGGCAAAACCACCAGCGATGCCGCCTGCAAATCCAGGCATTCCCATGTAGCCGCCTGCCATGCCGGCCATTCCGGCCATACCAGCCATTCCTGGCATGCCGGCGAATCCACCGGCGATGCCGCCCGCAATTCCTCCGACGAAGCCACCCATTCCTGGGTAGCCACCCGGCCAGCCGCCGACACCCCATGGACCGTTCATGCCCCAAGGACCAGCGCCCGGCATGTACATACCGCCGCCATACATCGGATAACCCGACATTCCCGGATAGCCGAACGGACCGTTCATACCACCGTAGATCCCGCCGGCCATTCCATACGGTCCCATCATTCCATAGGGCCCCATATTGAAGCCACCGCCCGCCATCGAAGGCGAACAGCCGAAGCCACCATTTACACCACCGTACATGCCGCCATAAAGACCAGCTGTGCGGTACGGGTAGAAGGCTCCACCCATGAGACCAGTTGCCACATAAGGCACTGCTTGGTGACCGGTGCGAGCGTTCCATTCGTTGGCTTGTTTACCCAGATAAATCGAGCCACCGATGGAAAGTGCGTCGAGACCAACCGCCAAGAGAGTTTGACCAAGCGAAGGACCTTTGGAGACCGAACGACTGGATCGCGAAGATCCACGCTCGTAACAGCTTCCGTCTCCAGCTGGGCAATCCGCTTCCATGTCACGATCGAGTCGACGCTCCATCTTGATGTCGCTGAGGCGGTAACCGATCGCCGAAATCTCGTCGTCGATTTTTGCCAAACGATTTTGCGCCTTCGTCATTTCTTGCGTGAGTCGACGATAGCGATCAAGCGAACGAGCACATGCGTTGACTTCCGCCGGCTTTGCGCCGCCCTTTTGGAAGTAGCGGTCACGGCAAACTCGTTGATCGATCTTGCCCTCTCCGCGACAAATCGCACGCCACGCATTCATCGTGTACGGCTGGCGCGGCGGTGTATAGCAAAGTGTTGGAGAGCCATCGGCCGAGAAATGTTCTTCGCCGAAATCCGCTCCGAAGTCTTCAAAACCAGAGTAGTCAGCTTGTTGGCCAGAAACGCGAGCGCCAGCCGAGACTTCACTCGCCGGACCACGCTGAGGCACTTTCGACATTTGCGATTGATCACCCGTCACACTGGCCGGCATACGACCACCGCCATCGTTCTCAAGCGACGACCGATTGCGAGGTGTCGCGACTGGTGCTGGTGCAGCACTTGGGCGCGGGCGAACAGGGCGAACAGGGATATATTCAGGCGTCGGAACCGGCGTTGGCGCAGGTGTCGCGGCAGGAGGTGTGATACGAATTGGCGGAGCTGGTGGCCGCACTGGTGGGCGCGGAACAGCAGTCGGAGCTGGCGTTGGCGCAGGCGTCGCAACCGGAGGCGCCTCGATGACCTCTTCAACGATCGTGACTGTCTCACGAGTTGTTTCGCTCGATGGACGGCCGAGGACGGGCCCCGTCGTCGGAGGAACCCGAAGACCTGTACCAGCCGGTGGCGCAACGGGAGCTTGTGCGGAAGGACGGCCTTGAGCGCCACAAACCGAACAGTTCATGCCCTTGTCCATGTGCTCGAGGATCACTGTCGCCCAATTCGTTTTCACCACGTTGGTGATAGACTCACGCATGGAATCGAGATCACGTTCGATTTGTCGAAATGTCTTTTCGATTTCACGTTTTTCACGACGAAGCTCACGGCGCTCATTTTTTAATTCAGACTCTTCGTCTTCCTCGTCACTTGCACCCGCAGCTGCACCGTATCCCCATGGACACATCTGCATACCACCGTACATTCCGTAACCCCACTGCGCGTGAGACGTGGACGAAATCATCATGATGAATGCCATCAAGAGCGCTGAATATGCTCTGAGCTTCATGTCATCTCCTTGAACACCTCGAAGCCGAGGCGGTCGTTTCTAAAACGGTCCTTCACTTCAACCGTGTCGACATTTTCGACGCTCAACTTGAATCACCTCGATACAGGTCCAGGTCGTTCGAGCCGATTCGTCAAAAATTTCGACATTTGAAGGCATTGACTCGACTTCCGTCGAGAGATGGGGATTGAAACCTCGTTCACAGCTCCTGAAAAAGGCCCCGTGAGTGGCGAGATGCTTCAGTCTCCGACCTCCCTCCCTGGATGCCGAGCTGTGCTTTCCTAGGAAACCGTATTGCAGGTTCCTCTGTTTAAATCCTACACTATGTTCACTTCATGAAGCACACCATTCTTTGCGTTGATGACGAAGCCGATAACGTTGATGCCCTCGAGCGCTTGCTCCGAACGAAATACAAGGTCTTAAAAGCGACCTCGGGCCAGGATGCGCTCAAAGTTCTCGACCAAAATCGGGTGACCTTGATCATTAGTGACCAGCGCATGCCAAAGATGACCGGCGTGGAGTTTCTCTCTCGCTCGCTAAAAACTCATCCGGACGCAATTCGAATTCTCCTCACCGGCTATGCCGATATCGAAGTCGTCATCGAGGCCATCAACAGCGGACAAATTTATCGCTACGTGAATAAGCCATGGGACCCCGTGGATCTCGTGAACACCGTCGACAAAGCCGTCGAGCGCTATGAACTCGGCCAAGAGTTGCGCGAAAAAAATCAGGCTCTGCAAGCCGCCCTGGACGAACTGCAGACGCTGGATCAAGCCAAAAACCAGTTTATGGTTCTGGTGAATCATGAACTCAAAACTCCCCTGACAACCATGTTGAGTTTCACGGATCTTCTCGCGGAAACAAAACTTGATCTCGATCAACAGCGATATCTCAGCCGGGTGAAGACTGCCGCACTCCGCCTGCAGGACATGATCAATGACTCATTGGAACTTGTCTCAGCAGAAACCCAGCAGACAAAACTCGATTTACGTTCAATCTCTTCGAAGGCGACGATCAACGACTCGCTTGTGACTGAACAAATTCAAAAGATTCTCAACGACCGCAATGTGACCTTGGATTTCCAAGTTGAAAACCAAAAGTTTTTTGCCGACGAGAAGATCCTACGCAACATCATGCGACGTCTTCTACACAATGCCGCCAAGTTTGCCGATCAAGATTCGGTCGTACGCGTCCAAGCGGAATCACAAGGCAATGGAATGCTTCGGGTCGCAATCGAAAACCAAACTGCGAATGGCGCCAAGCTCGACACCAATAAAATCCAGGCACTGCTCAAGCCATTCACCTTGAATGAAAACACTTTGAACCACAGTGTCGGCACGGGACTCGGCTTAAGCATTTGCAACGCACTTTTGAAGCTTCACCATTCCAAACTGGAAATCGAACCCAGAAACAAATCCGTTCTGGCTTCCTTCCTGCTTGGTCGCGACCAAGACGCCGGAAGTTAGTTCCGGCCAAGTCATTTCGCCTAGTCCGGACCTCGGCTCCGGACAGATCCCATAGCGGATAGCCATCAAAACTCTGGCCCCAGCGTCTGGACCGTCGCGTGCTTAACTCGAGCGCTCGGAGGACCTCCATGCGCACTCAAAGATTGTCGACCACTCAAATGTTGATCTTGTTACTCGCCGGACTTTCATTTTTGCTGCTTGGGTTCCATGCAAAAGCGTCGATTCCGACTGCTGGCCCGGCGTCGGACGCCATCTTGATATTTGGCCTTGGCGAATCGGTGAAGCTGGAGCCGCCAAAGGCCTCCAAAATTCACATTAGCGACGGTGGTGTCGTGCGGGCGCGCAAAGCTGGAAGTCTGATCGTGCTAACCGGAAAGAAAATCGGTCGAGCCAAACTGCGGTTTCTCGACTCACAATCCAGCACCAGCGACAAAACCCTGTACGTCACCGATCGCAAGACGGCCGCAACGGCTCAGCGGTTTTCCGAATTTCTTCAGTCCGCGCGCGGACTGTATCTTGACGCTTCTGCCCTGCCAAATCTCGTCGTGCGAGGCGAACTCTTGCGTTTGGAGGACTGGCGCATCCTGACGGAAATCGCAAGGGCGAATCAAATCCCATGGCAGCTACAAGCCGAAGTTTTGCACCAGGAACCGCTAAAAAAGGCCATCGCCCAAGAGCTTCGTCATCTATCTTGGGCCGGTGACTATCTTCATGTCGAAAAAAACGGCCCACAGCTTGTGACAAATCGGGAGCTTGGAAAAATCTCCGCGCAAGACCGACTCCAACTCTCCGTCCTCGGCATACGGACCGAACACTCACAGAGCATCAACGACCTAGAGCCAATGATTCGTACACAAGTCGTTATCGCCGAAGTTCGGCGATCTACGGCGCAAAAGCTTGGTATCAAATGGCCGAATTCCTTTCAGCTGGGTGGACAGCCGACCGTCATCGACGTCGGCTCCATCACGGCACAACTCGAAGATCTCGAGAGCCGTGGTGAAGGTCGCATACTGGCAATGCCAAATCTGCTCTGTCGATCAGGAGGAGACGCAAAGTTTTTTGCGGGAGGAGAAATCCCAATTCAAACATCGAACTATCGGTCGACCAACGTGGAATGGAAAAAGTACGGCATCACTTTGCACGTGCAGCCACGAGCCGACCGGTTAAAACGCCTCAAGTTTCAACTTGTCACCGAGATTTCTGCAATCGACCACTCGGTGCCGTCAAAAGATGACATCCCAGGTGTGACGTCGAATCGAATTGAAACTCAGTTCAATCTGGCGGGGGCACAAACCGTGGCACTCTCCGGACTGATCCGGCGCGAGGAAGGAAAGTCGCTGTCCAGATTAGGGCTTCTCGGCTCGATTCCCATTCTCGGGAATCTTTTTGAGAGTCATGACTTTCAAAACCGCGTAACGGAACTCGTTATTTTTCTCACTCCTGAAATCACCTTCCCTGGCAATCCGGAGGCCGAATGATCACTCCCCTCGCAAACATCTCCGCAGATTGCCCCGCCGAGACTTCAAAAGTGGGTGGTTCGCTGCTCTCAGCCGAACTC
>CAKQVW010000056.1 GCA_934277865.1 uncultured Pseudobdellovibrionaceae bacterium
TAACTTGGTCAAGCAGCGTCTGTTTACTTGCCTGCGGCAACTTCTGCAGCTCAAACAGGCCGTTGCCTCCCGGAATCAGACTGATCGACGAAGTCACGTCGACCAAAATATCGCGAATGTCCGCATTGCCATTGATCACGTCCGCGACCGAATACTCGGGCTTCACTTGGAACATGATATCGAGATTGGCCATGCCGAGATCTCCGTCAAAAAGCAGGACTCGCTTTCCCCGCTTCTCGAACTCGGTCGCGAGATTCGCCACGATTGTACTTTTGCCGACTCCGCCCTTACCTGATGTCACTGAGATAACTTTGGTAGAGCGCCCTGTATGACCTTGCGAAAATCCCATCTTATTTCTCCGTAGTTCGCTTGAGGCTGGAAAGCTTGAATAACAAATCGAGTACGCGCTCTTTGGTTGCGAGTTCGAAGTCCTCGGGAACTCGCGCACCGATTCCAAATGAATGAATCGGAAGACCTGAACGCATTTGAACAGTTGCGATCACTCCGTGTTGAATAGAGAGATCAAGGCCGGTGAACACCAGATCAGTTGGCTGCACAACACGGAAGCGTCGGACAACCTCGAGAGCATCTGTCTCTTTCATCGAGGACGAAAGACAAAGATGAACTGCCTGACTGTCAAAATTTGGAATCATCGAACGCATCATGGAAATCTCTTCCATGTCTTTCAGCGCCACACCGGGACAGTCGACCAGAACGTGATCGATCGATCCCATTTGAGATTCCAGCCACTGCCACTCGGAACGATCGCGAACGATCGCGAATGGCACATTGAGAATCTGGCAATAAATCTTGAGCTGGTCGACAGCTCCCACTTTTGTCGTGTCAGTGGTAACAATCGCGACGCGCTTCTTTTCGCGAATCACCAGCTGAGCCGCTGTCTTTACGAGTTGCGACGTTTTGCCGCCCCCCATTGGACCAACAAAAACATGAACTTTGCTGGCCAGCGGGCGCTGACAGATCGAGATGTTCTGCAGAAGCCACTTCGCTACCCAGGCTTCGATGATGGCCGACTTCTTCGCGTTCATCGGATCGATCTCTTGCGACGCACGGTGAAGTATTTCGCCAGCCAGATCTGCCGACACGCCCGCCTCTACCAGCTTCTGAAAGCAACGGCTGAAGTCGTAAGACAGACCAAACTCCGCACCAGGATGCGAGGCTCCTTGAAAGGTCTGCGGAACTTTTTGAAAACCTTCAAGCAGAGACTGAAGGCGATTGATCTCACTCTTCAACGACGCAATTTCTTGAGTCTCGACCGCTGCGGCCACATTTTGTGAGGCTGGCGCAGTCGCCACGGAAGCCTTCGGCGAGGAAGCTGCGATTGCGCGACCCGCCTCAAAAGCTTCGCGCGCGAGGTTGCGAATTTTGCCTCGTACCTCTACCTCTCGCCCATCGACGTTGGCACGAGCTGGCGGCACCTCAGCTTTGGCAGTGGCTCGAGCCGGAGCCTGAGTTGGAGCCTGGGACGCTGGGCGCCGAGCCGCGTACACCGGTGCTTCATCCGGGATGTCGATGTAGCTGATCTTTGTGATCGGACGAGGCTTCCAGTTGGGATCAGCCGATGATACCGATTGTGCTGAGAGCTGCGACATGGATGAACGTGTCGTCGACTGCGGCGTCGCCACTTGCGCCTGGAGACGCTTTTCAACCATCTTCTCGATCATACGGCGCTGCATACGCGCATCGGCGGCGCGAAACTTTTCGCGATCATCCTCTTTCAACCGCGATTCGACGAACTTCTTTTTCTGCAAGGTCGTTTCAGAAACGGCGGCTGTCACCTCAAACGAGGCCTCTCCACCGAGACCAAATGATCTCTTGTTTTCGCGTGCTCCCAAAATCACGGCTTCAGGACCCAGTTCGGCCTTAACCATGCGCAGAGCTTCTTTCATTGATCTCGCTTCGAATTTCTTAACCCGCATTGGCGATCTCCACCGTTGCTACTGAACGAATGTTCACGTCAGAAGAAATCTCGTTATGTGAAAGCACGACGAGTTGAGGAATAAATCGGTTAGTCAGCTTCGCGATATGTCGACGCGTTGTTGGGCTGACAAGAAGTAGTGGCTGACCTGCGATCTCAGGGTGACGCTCGATCGTGCTGGCAATTCCTTCGATCATATCGCTTGCTGTTCGAGGATCCATCACAAGCTGAACCCCTTGGTCCGTCTGCAAGAGGGAATTTGAGATCATCTCTTCCAAACGTGGATCCAAGTTCATCACGTTGATCTTGCTTCGTTCATCTTTGTAGCGGCCCGAAATTCCTCGTGCGAGTGCACGACGGACACTTTCGGTCAATATATCGGCATCCTTGGTGCGGCCGGCTTCATCTGCCAGAGTCTCAAAGATGGTCAGCAAATCGCGAATGGAGACTTGCTCACGAAGCAGATTCTGAAGGACTTTGACCACGACGCCGACTGAAAGCGGATCAGGGATGAGATCTTCAACCACTTTGGGATAGGACTTTTTGAGATTCTCAATGAGACCAGCAACTTCTTGGCGACCAAGCAGCTCGTGAGCGTGCGTGCGAATGATCTCGGTGATATGTGTCGCCATGACAGTGGGCAGATCCACGACTGTGTATCCAGCCAGTTCCGCTTCTTCTCGCGACGACCTGCCGATCCAAAGTGCATCGAGTCCGAAAGCTGGTTCCTTTGTCGGAATCCCATCGATTCGCGCCGTGGTGTTGCCGGGATCCATGGCCAAGAGGTAGTCAGGGCGTAGTGTCCCGCCTCCGACACGGTTTCCTTTGATCAACAGCCGATACTCACCGGGCTCCAACTGCAAGTTGTCGCGAATGTGAATGCTTGGAACGATGATTCCCATGTCGAGCGCAAATTGTTTGCGAATCGAAACGATGCGCTCGAGAAGATCTCCCGACTGCTGACTCTCGACGATGTTGATAAGCCCGTACCCAACCTCAAGTTCGACGAGATCAAGAGGAAGCAGCGTTTCCACTTTTTCCTTTTCGGGCTTGGTCGCAGCTTCATCCGCACGTTTTTTGGTCTCGGCCGCTTCTTCTTTTTGATATTTTTCGACCATCCAACCGATGCCGACAAAGCCAAACGCCAGCGTCATAAATGGTATGATCGGGAGTCCCGGAACCAGACCCAGAAATGCAATAACTCCGCCTCCGATGTACATCGCACGCGGATTCAAGAAGAGCTGAGAGACCACCTCTTGGCCCATGTCATCGTCGTCGCCTTTGCGGGTGACGATGATACCGGCTGCTGTCGAGATGATGAGGGCCGGAATCTGCGAAACAAGACCATCACCGATGGTCAACTTCGTGTAGGTTTCCGCCGCCACGGCAATATCCAGCCCGTGCTGAAGAACGCCAATCAGGAGTCCCCCGATGACGTTTACCACCATGATCAAAATCCCAGCGATGGCGTCACCGCGGACAAACTTCGAAGCACCGTCCATGGCACCGTAGAAGTCGGCTTCGCCTTCGATTTCTTTGCGGCGCCGACGAGCTTGTTCTTCGTTGATCAATCCCGCATTGAGATCCGCATCGATCGACATCTGTTTACCAGGCATTGCATCCAAGGTGAAACGCGCTGCAACTTCCGCTACCCGACCAGAACCCTTCGTGATGACCACAAAGTTGATCACGATCAGGATCATGAAAACGATGAAACCAATGACATAGTTGTCGCCGACGACGAAGCTGCCAAACGCGTGCACGACAGCACCCGCAGAGGAAGTCCCGTTTTGGCCTTCACTCAAAATCAAACGAGTGGTTGCGACGTTCAATGAGAGACGGAACAAAGTTGTCAGAAGCAAAAGACTTGGGAAGACTGAAAAATCCAATGCTTTCTTCGCATACAAAGACACCAAAAGAATCAAAATCGAACTCGCCAAACTCAATACAAGAGCCAAGTCCAAAAGAAAAGCAGGCAAAGGAATGATCATGACCGCAAGTACGGCCAGGATCGCAATCGCCATTAAGAGGTCGACGTTCTTCGCGTATTTTTCAAATCGCTTAAGAAACTGGAAAACATCGTCCATCAGCGCATCGCCTTCTTCTTGAGTCTATATACGTAGGAAAGAACTTGAGCCACGGCCGTAAACAGCTCTCGCGGAACCGTCTGGCCAATCTTCAACGTTTTGAACATCGCACGTGCAAGCGGCTTGTTTTCCATGACAGGAACGCCATTTTCACGTGCGACCGCTTTGATCTTTTCGGCAATCAGACCGCTGCCTTTGGCGATCAGCTTCGGCGCTGCCATGGTGTTTGGATCGTAGATCAACGCACAGGCAATGTGTGTCGGGTTGGTCACAACCACATCTGCCTTGGGCACGTCTTTCATCATGCGTTTGCCCGCCATCTCGCGCTGGATGCGACGAATGCGGGCCTTGATCATCGGATCACCTTCACGAGACTTGTGCTCTTCTTTGATCTCTTGCTTGGTCATGCGCATTTGCTTTTCGAGGTCCCAACGCTGAAAGAAGTAGTCCGCGGCCGCAATCACAGCCATGAAGACACCAAGCGCGCCCAAAAGTTTAATGATCAATGCACCTGAGTAGGCCAAAATTTCATCGACAGTAAAGAACGTCAGACGAGGCAGCAGCACAACCTCTTGCCGGACGATGACGTAGATCACCGAACAAACCAAGATCAGCTTAAGGATCGATTTAATTCCTTCAACGAGCGAGCGCATGCTGAAGATCCGCTGAAATCCAGCTATGGGATTCAACTTCTCAAGATTGAAATCCATCGCCTCTTCGTTATACAGAATACCAACCTGGACCACCGTTGAGATCACGGACAGCAGCAAAAGCATCAAGATCACAGGCCCGCCGAGCAGGGCCATATTTTTAACTGCGAAGATCACAATCGGAGCGACTTGATTTTGCCGAACTGCTTCGACCAGGTTGGGACCAAGGATATACGTGAGAAGCTCCGACACCTGCTGCAGGGCAAATCGGCCAAGCGCCCAAAACAAAAGCGCAGTCCCAAGAAGCACAAACACGCTAGCAAGTTCGCGCGTTTGCGCGACCTGCCCGCGCTTACGGAAGTCTTCCCTCCGTTGCTGCGTGGCCTCTTCGGTCCTCTCTTGTTGATCTTCTGCCATCTACGATCCGTCCCTGGTCCAACGAGCCACTCTTCCATAAGTGGCTACCTTCACTGCATTCTGTCTTTTACTTCGTTTTCAAAAAGCGAAAGACGAGATCCGCGAACTCGACCATTCCTTTGTCGAGCTCGATGATCAGTGCCGGAAGTGTGACGATCATCACTAAGAGTCCAGCCAGGATATTGACTGGTAGCGACGTCACCAGAACGTTGATCTGAGGCACAGCTCGACCGACGATCCCCATTGCGACGTTGAGGAAGAAGATAACGACCATTACGGGGGCCGACATCTTCAATCCTGCTACCGTGACCTGTTGAAACATCTCACTTCCGCCCTTCTGTTCTGATAAGGCAGCAAGATCAATGCCCGCAGGCGAGATCGGAATCGCAGTAAAACTCTCGACCATCGCCGAGATAAAACTGTGGTGAACATTCAATCCAAGCAATAAGAGCGTCAAAAGCACGATATAGAACTTCTCAACCACGGTCGAATTGGTGCCGCTGGCAGGATTAAAGACAGTCGCACTTGTCAGACCCATTGATGTCGCAATCATGTGTCCGCCAACTTCAACGGCGTAGAAAATCAATCGACAAGCGAACCCCATCACGAGCCCGACTAAGGCCTCTTTCAAAGCTAGCCACATCAGACCAGTCTCGAAATTGGCACCTTGGATTCCATCTCTCGGGATGACTGAGAAGACACAAAACGTAACGGTGAGCGCGATCATAACTTTGATCGGATTGGGTACGCTGAATTGCGAGAAGACTGGCCAAGAAACAAAAAACGCAGAAATTCGGATGAGCGCCAACCCAAAGACAAGAATCTCAGCTTCGTTCAGTTGAAATGGCGCCACGACGTACCTCGAATTCTAGACGTCCCTACTCGCGAACTATTGTCGCGATATTTTCAAAAAGTCCGATCGTGTAGGTTGAAAGTATTTCGATCATCCACGGCCCCGCCAGCATTAGAACAATGGCTATGATGATCATCTTCGGAACAAACGTCAGCGTGGCTTCGTTGATCTGCGTGATCGCTTGAAAAACGCTGATCACAAGACCGACAACCAGCGCGGCGCCCAGCATTGGCGTTGCCACCATCGCTGTGGTCTTCAGTGCATCCTGACCTAGTCGCATCACGAGTTCTTCCGTCACGCCTTAGCTCCTCACCCGAAGCTCTTGACCATCGAACCAATTAGAAGCGTCCAACCGTCGACAAGAACAAAGAGCATGATTTTAAAGGGAAGTGAGATCACGACCGGTGGAAGCATCATCATACCCATCGCCATGAGCACGCTGGCGATTACCATATCGATGACCAAGAACGGCAAATAGATGATGAAACCAATTTGGAAGGCGGTCTTAAGTTCCGAAATAATGAAGGCGGGAATCAAAACCGTGGTCGGAACGTCCTGCCGAGTCTTCGGCGTTTCGATTTTTGACAGCTTCACAAAAAGCCCCAGATCCGAATCGCGAGTCTGGTTGAACATAAATCGTCGAAGAGGCACGAGGGCGGCATCGATCGCCTGGTCTTGATTCACTTTGTTATTTAAAAATGGCTGAAGCGCATTCTGATTCACTTCCTCAAACGCCGGTCGCATGACGAAAAATGTGAGGAACATCGCAAGGCCCACCAACATCTGGTTGGGAGGCATTTGCTGAGTTCCAAGCGCTTGGCGAAGAAACGACAACACCACGATGAATCGGGTGAAGCCCGTCATCATGATGAGGATGGCCGGCGCCAATGTCAGCACCGTCATCAGCAAGATGATTTTCACCGTATTGACGACTTCGTTTGGATTCGACGTCGTCTTAAAACCGAGATTCACGGACGGCAAAGTCACTTGCGCTTGCGCAAGCTCCGAAAAGCCGAAGACCCCCACCAAAGCTAGCGCGAGCATTTTCAGAACGTTTCGGCTGGACATGTTAAACCGACTTTCCAGGGCCACGGCCAAACGAAAAGCGTGTGCTCACGATGTCGCGCACTTCTCCGAGACCTTTCATCGCGAAGTTTTCAGAAACCTCGTCGTCGTTTTCTCTTTCGAAACCTTCTTCATCCAGTTGATCGGCGAAGTTCTTAGGCACTACGCCCGGAACTTCATCATCAATCAAGGCCAACGTCTTCAGCATCGAGATATTGTGATCCGTGATGCCGATGAGAACCGCCTCGCCGGCGACCTGAATGATCGCGAGGCTTTTCTTTGGCCCAAGATAGTGCTGAGTCAAAACCTGAATCTTGGTCGGACTATTGGCGCCTGCCTTTTTTCGAATGGACCATTTTTTTAAACCATAAACGGCTGCCGCCAGCACCACACAGAGAACAAACAGTGTGATCACCAGACGTTCGATGCCAGTTGAGGCTTGCTGCTTTTTTTCCGCACTGGCGGCGAAGACCGGTATTTCGGATTCCGGTCTCGAATCACGTGTGAACGTCTTAATTGGAACATCTTTCTCAGCCGGCGCCGAAGCAGCGACTCGCACTGGCGCGACTGGAGCAGCTTCTGTTGAAGCCGCCGAAACAGCCGCGCTCGTAGGCCCCACTTTTTCTGGAGTCGCCTCGGTCACCGCCGGAGCCGCAGCGGTCATATTTGAAACTTCCGTGATCGTCGCCGTTCGCGCACCGGTTGCTGCGGTTGCTACCGGCGTGAGCTCAAGTGGCAGCACCACGCGCACGCGTCCACCGCCACGAACAACTTGCAACTGTTCTGCTGCCGCTAGGCCATTTAGACCTTTGATGTTAAAGCGAACGACGCCGTCCGCACCGTCACGTGAAACAGAAACCGTGCGTACAGTTTCATCTTCAAAGCGAAACAACTGTCGCTTGCCATCGACCATGAAATCCGCGCCTGCGACTCGCACTTCAATTGTGCCCGTGTCCGGCGCCGTAATCACGGCCTCGGTGCCAGCAAAATCATCTTGCGCCTGCGCGGTGATATGGATTTCTTGGCCATCACGCTTTAATGAGACATCGGCCGCTTCAGCTGCCGACACAGCAAATGTTGCCGCCGCAAATGTGCCCGAAAATAAAACCGAAAGGGATTTAGAAAAACTCATGACGAAGCCCTCCATGGCTCACCGTCTAAGAATGCCAAAACTCTACTTCAACTGTTCAACACGTTCAGACGGAGAAATGATATCCGTCAAACGCACGCCGAACTTCTCGTTGACGACGACGGCTTCACCGCGCGCCACGAGCTTGTCGTTGACAAGAACTTCCATCGGTTCGCCCGCGAGCTTCGATAGCTCGATGACACTTCCTTGACCGAGATTCAGAAGATCGCTCACCAGCATGCGTGTGCGCCCGAGTTCGACCGTCACTTTCAAGGGAATGTCCAAAATCAAATCGAGATTGCGATCTGATTTACGGAGTTCTGTGACAGATGCTCCACCAGCCGTCGCTTCCGCATCTAAGAGATTTGCGACATTGCTCTTATCGTCCGCCATCTTTGTCTCCTTTGCCCTCTCCGTGTGGTCCACTCGTCAACTGCACAGCCACTGAACCGTGGTTGATTCCGTAAAAGCCGCGAAACTTCGCAACACCTTCCACCAGTACATCAAACTCCCCGCCAGAGTCCTGATCCAGCGGAATCACATCTCCTGGACGAAGGTTCATGAGCTCGTTGAGAGTGATTTCGGTTTCCCCGAGATTCACCTTCACGTCCACTTCTGTCGTCTGAAGCTGCTTTTTGATGATACCGGCCCAAATCTTTTTGTCCGCCTGATCGCTTTCCACCTGAAAACCGCTTTGCAGTTTTTGTTTGATGGGTTCGATCGTTGCGTATGGGATGACCAATGTGATGGTGCCGTTGGCGTTTTCCAGTTCGACGTCGAAGGTCGAAGCGATGACAACATCCGTGGGAGGCACCAGACCAACGAACTGCGGGTTGACCTCAGTTCGAACAAAGCTGCAATCAATTTTCGCAATTGCCGCCCAAGCCTGCTCGAGGTCGTCGATGGCAAGCTGAACAACTTTTTGAATGATCGTGAGTTCGATCGGCGTAAAGTCTTTTCCTTCAACTTTGTTGTAAGGACGATCATCGCCGCCAAAGAAGCTATCAACTAAGGCGTACGCGAGTTTGGTTTCGATCACCAATAGCGCTGAGCCGCGAAGCGCATTAAACCGAAGCACCGACATACAAGTCGGCATCGGCAGCGTGTTGATGAACTCGCCGAACTTCAAAAAATCTGTCGAAGCATGGTTGAGTGTCGCAATTTTGCGAAGCTGTGCCGAGAGCGAGACTCGGAACGAGCGCATGAACTTTTCGTAGATGACATCCAGCTGCGGCAGTCGGCCGCGGATGATACGATCTTGGCTGGTGAGGTCGTAGACGACGACGACACGGTCGTCGCCACCGGCACCTGGCTCGACACCAGTTTTCTCGGCAAGCTCGCCCTCATTGACGGCAGCCAGGAGCGCATCGACTTCACTCTGTGATAACACCTGATTCATGCGGCTTACCTCAGTTGTAAATGAATTCCGTGAAGTGAACGTGCTTAATCCGTCCCTTGGTCAGGAACGAGTTGACCGCATCCTTGATTTCATCGCGCAGGCCTTCTTTACCCTGGCGAGACTCAAGATCTTTAAATGTCTTACTTGAAAGAATGATGATGATGATGTCGCGAATCTGAGGCTTACGTTTCTCGATTTCCTCGATGACTTTTTCGCTCTCGACCTCGAGCTCCATGTTCACCTTCAGAAGGCGGTTACCACGGTTGCCCGCGAGGTTCACATAAAACGTTTCCATTGGAATCATCTTGCCAATGAACTCGTCGGCTTTTCCTTTTTCTTCCGCCTGGGCCTGCGCTTCGCCTTCAACCACTTTTTCGATGGTGGCGTGCTGCGCTTCTTTTTTCTTGCCGAGGTAGATCATCGCGCCAACGCCGCCCACGACCAACATATTGATCACGACCAACGCGTACAGAAGGATCGGCTTTGAACCCTTGTTATCGCCCGACGCTCCTTGAGCCGCCGCGTCCTTTGCTGCATTCTCTTCTGCCACTTCCGCCTCCTGCGTCCGCTGTCTTCGAGAGGTGTATCGAAGGTAGAGTAAGCAACCTCGGTGCCACCGTACGACGAGCCCCTTTTGACTGGACCCAGACCTGTGCGCTTTCGGTTATTGCGATTTGAGATTGAGAAAAGGTTTCCGACTGGTCTCTGATCCAGAAGGGATTTTGACGTCCCGACGGTAAACACGAACCACGAAGATGGTTTGGATGACTTGACGGAAGTCTAGTTAGGAAGGATCGACACGCTTGAGAAGAGTCATGAGTTCTGCATGGTGCGGAGCAGTGGCGCACACCACGGACGGCAGACGCGGATCAAACTCGCGGCCCTTAAAGTCGGTAGCCACTGCGCCTGCCTCGCGCGCAATTAAAACTCCGGCGGCCGTGTCCCAAGGCTGCAGGCCGCGCTCCCAAAAACCATCAAACACACCTTCTGCCACCATGCACAGGTCTAGCGCAGCCGCCCCAAGGCGCCGAATGCCTCGTGCGTGCCGAATGACGTGCGCCACAAGTTCCATCTGGACGTCCAGCGTGTTGTCAGCGCTCGAAAAGCCCGTTGCAAATAGGCCTTCGCGAAACTGCCTGCGGCTTGAGACTCCAATCGGTTGCCCGTTAAGGAAAGCTCCTTGGCCTCGAATCGCATGGTACCGCCAACCCATGATCGGCGCATCAACAACGCCAACTTCCAACTGCCCACGATACTCAAGTCCAAGGCTGCTGCAAAAAAACGGAACGCGATGCACGTAGTTGGTCGTTCCATCGAGCGGGTCGATCATCCAAATCGCCGAGTCGGCGTTGGAACTGCCCGAAAGCCCAGTTTCTTCCCCGAGAATCTGATGCTGCGGAAATTCCCGTGAGAGCACAGCCTTGATCGCGGCCTCAGAGTCGCGATCCGCCTCACTCACCAGACCTGCCTGAAATTTCTCGTCTACTTGCGAAAGGCGACCGTAGTACTTTTTTAAGATCTCTCCGGCCCGATCAGCACCCTCAAAAGCCGCCTTCAGCGCGTTTTGAGTGAGCTCGGATGGCGCAAACTCGTGTGAACCCGCACGTTTGCCCGCTTCCATATCCAACTCACCTAGACCTGATGACCGCTTTGTACCGTTCGCCATAGGCCCATCAGCGTGAGAGTCGAAGATTTTGTCAAGGATTTGACACGTTGACCCCGGGTTCAGAGACTTCTTAACATATAGAGATCAGCCTCTCGAGACCGAGAGGGAAACGGAGATCCCGATGGCGGTGAAATTTCACGGAACAAATGTTGTCACTCAGGTAGTGAACAACGAGCACGGCGGCTCGAGCTGGGACCTTGTGTTGAAGGTTCTTTCCATCACACTAGTTTCGCTTTTTGCTTTTTCGTCTGGCATTTGGTTTGGAAAAAAACTTTCCGACAGCAATTACCAACGCCAAGCTTTGGAAGGCGAATTTGATCGCGAGGTTCAGAAGTCCTCAGACTCCCTGGCGACCTACAAGGC
>CAKQVW010000057.1 GCA_934277865.1 uncultured Pseudobdellovibrionaceae bacterium
ATTTTCGATCGCGAGGTCGATCGGCCGTAAGCCGAGCTGAGCTGCTTGCTGGCGGGTTTAGCCGTCGCTTTGTTGGTGGATTTGCCGGGAGACTTTTTTGCCGAAGTGCGTTTTTGGGTCATGGCCCCTATTAAGAAGGAACCGAGCAAATACTCAAGACGTTTTTAAAAAGAAAAGACCCCGGCGGGACGCCGAGGTCTTTAGGTCTCCACAGGGAGACGTGTAACATCACATGTCGACCAGGCTGTTGATGGACTTGGCGTTCATAGAGCGCACATGAAGCAGGTAGCGTCCAGCCGGGATGTTAGGAATTTTAGTTTTTACTTGGAATGGGTAGTGACCATCATGGCAGCCGAGGCGCTTGTCGATCTTGGCGATCGGTTGAAGCACGATGACTTTCGGTTCCAGGGTCACTTTCACTTCGTCCATCTGCATGCAGCTATTTGGGAAGTTACCTGCCAAAGTCACGTCGCCATCCGCACCTCTCTTTTTGAAGAAAGCTTGTGAGACGGGGGCGTACATGAAGTCGTCTGGGCGTTCAGTTTGAGCAGCTTGAACTGGAATCTCTCCGAGGTCCGCGCCGTCAGTTGCTTGGATCAGCTTGTAGGTGCCCGGCTTCAAAACGCCGAACGAAACAACGCGGTCAAACGGCAGAATCAACTGCGCGCAAAGACGTGCCGGGTAAAGGTACGCGGCTGGTCCGACGAGGATTTCTTTTTTGTCCTGATCAACCGAGAACGAAATTTCCGCTGGACGCCAGCAGGAGCTCGAGAAGCGACCTTCAAGGACCACTTCCACGCTGTCATTGGAATCAAATCCGCCAGGGATGTACGAGGTCTGATAGGCCGCAGGGATTTTTGTCGGTTCGGTCATAATTGGTGGAACGGTTTGGCCAAACGCAGCTCCTGCGATTGCAGTGATCGCCACAAAGGCTCCAAGCATCCCTACACTTTTTAAACGCGCACATCCGGTGTTCATATAAAGCTCCTATTGAGTGTTTCTTGGCCAACCGCTTACCAGCGGAGTTGTTCGTAATCAAACACGAACCACTGATATCAATTGGTATCAATTGCTATACCAAGATCTAGAGCCGTGAGGTGCAACCTGGTGTATCTCGGGTTTGAGGTTGGGCTGATTTGTCTCAGGATGAGTCGAATCGGGACGCCCTCTTGCGACGCGTTGGGGTTTCTGTTGCGGCAAGAGATTGCTAGCATAGTGACATGACCTATCGCGCGAAACGGCACTCGAGCATCCAACCGAAAAACAAAGTTTTCGCATTCCTTTTCGTCGCCTCCGCGATGATTTCTGGAGCTCTTTGGCCGTTGAGCGTTGTCGCCGATGAGAGTCAGATTCGCCTCGAGCCGTATAAAAACTTTGAAAAGGATTGGAAGCTCGTCACCGTTCGCTTTCGCAAAGACACCGGCGAGTTGCGATTCACATACGCCAATCCTGTCGCTTGGAAACATCTCACCGATCGGCTTGCCGGAAAAACGACGGCCCCTTATCCGAAGGGAGCCGTGTTCGCCAAAACTGGAATCGCGACATCGGAAGACGTGTCGTTTCCCTCATCCGCCGTCCCGGGTGGGGTTCGTCGCTTTCAGCTGATGATTCGCGACGAGAAGAAGTATGCACACACCGAAGGGTGGGGCTACGCGCTTTACACGGAGGATGGGAAAATGGCTCCGGGAAATGCCAAGCAGGCGGCGCTGGCGTGTGCGGCTTGCCACAAGATCGTTCCCGAGCGCGACTACGTGTTCTCGGTCCCGATGGCGGGGCTCGTTCCAAAGTCCTCACTCTTGTCGCTGCCGACATCTAAAAACTGGAGCTTTCGCGACGCAGACTCGAGCCGGTTGCCGAAGTCGGTGGCTCGGCATCTGCCGGTGGGAAGTCGTGACGTTCGCGTGTTAGAGGGTGAAATTTCCAAACATGTTTTTGAAGGCACGTTGGATGAAGTCCGTCCGTTGTTAAGCAAAGAAGTGGCACGCTCGGGAAAACCGTCTCTTTTACTTAGTGATGACGGCAAACGCTTCTCGCTTGTCTTTGCAAAGTCGGAAAATCCAAGTCTATCAAAAGATGTGGTTCATCAATCAAAATCCTGTGGACCGGGTGAAATGGTCTACCTCGCCATATCTGGCGCAGTTGATTCGGCCGACGCGAATAAAGTTCTCCAGTTCTGTCACAAGGGGGAGTGACGTGCGACCGACGGCGCGACTTCTTTTTCTTGCTCTCGCCACCACCTTGGCGGCTTGCCAGTCTACGGCAACAAGGCCCGACACCGATCTTCGAATCAATGAGTTCCACCAGGTGCTATCGGCCGAAGACCGTGAACGCTGGCTGAACGAGAGGTGGAACTATTTGAGAAGCTTTTATCAGCAAAACGAGGAACCCTACTTCGGTAAATCGACGGTTGATGAGGGTTGCGAACAAAGGGCCGTGGACCAGGTGGAGGTTCAGGAGACGTCACGTTATATACTGAAGTCGGCCCGCGTTCGGACCAACGAAGCCGGCTTCTCTGGGATATGCAAAAGCGAAGATCAAACTCATCGCATGCGACTGGTGTTTTTGGTGTGCAAAGACCAGCCGAGACAGTTTGACCTCAAGAAGGTTTGTGCTGGCGAGGAGTGCCAGATTTCACAATCAAGTTTCGAAACCCTCTGTGTACGAGGGAAAGGGGACTAGGGCTTGAGCCGCTGGATCGCTGCTTTACTTTTGGTTTTCACGTTTGCTCCGCAAACCTCGGGCGGGCAGACGGATTTGCGTGAGCATCACTTGCACTATGGGTGCGAAATTTACGAGGTAAAGGTCGATTCAAAAACTGGAAAGCGGACTTTGCCAAAGGCGCTTCGAAAGTTTCCTGGCGAACTTTGTCTCTTTCAGGCGGACGGTTCGGTCGTCATGACGTTTCGGCATCGGGTTGCCAAGTTCGATGCAAAAATGAAAGAGCTGTGGAGCTTTCCGACTCGGGCGCACCACCAGCTCAACGCCAGTCAAAACGGCAGCGAAATCCTCGTCATCGGTAGCGAAATTGTCGATGTCGGAGATAAGAAGGCGGGCAAAGCGCGCAGTGATGTGCTTTTGATCCTGGGCCAAGATGGAAAGCTAAAGAAACGCTTTTCGATATTCGAAGGCCGAAAGCAATTCCACCAGAAGGCCTGGCGGGATGCTGTTGCTCGCCGGTTTCCCATGATTTGGAATGTTGAACGGTTTCAAGAGGCGAAGTGGGAAATCACGCACGTCAACACCTTCTACGAGATTCCAGAGAACGCACTCGGAAAAGCGAGTCCCAAAGGATTTTCGGCATTTCAGGCTGGCGGCTATATCGTGAACGACATCTCGCTGATGCGGATGTTTGTACTTGATCGTGATTTAAAGAAGGTCCTCTGGCAAAAAGCGATCCGCCCCGAAGCGTGGCACATGACCCACGACACGCAGATTCTTTCAAACGGAAATCTGCTGTTTTACGACAACGGAACACCGGAGCGACCTTTTAGTCAGCTGGTGGAGCACAATCTAGTAAGTGGCATCGATCATTGGACCTACCCGAAGTCCTTCGACAAGGCGTTTTATGCCAAACGCTGGGGCGGGATACAGATTTTGAAGTCAGGAAATATTCTGTTTACCGACATCACAAAATCTCCACGAATCGTGGAAATCGACCGCCAGGGCGTTGAGCTTTGGTCGTGGTCGCCTCCGGAGAATACCTACTTGCAGCAGGCACGAATCGAAGATCTTTCGAATTTTCTCTCTCGGAACCAAGGAATTTAGGAGCACATAAAAAGATGCTAGGAAAAGTTCAGCTGTTCCGCCCTCTCGATGAGCGTCTTAATCTGGTGATACCGATTTTCTTTTTGCTGGCGGTTGTAGCAGGGCTGCCCGGTCCCGCAAAAGTGCTCAGTTCGGACGCGGCCATCGGGCAATTGCTCAGTGAAATTTTAGTCGATGTCCTTTTGCTCAACGTCACCCACAACGCGTTCACGGTGATGATGCTCGTTTCGTTTCCTGAAATGCGGGAATGGTTGGCGAGACAAAATGGTGGTGGAGCTGGGTTTTTCAAACGAGCAGCGGCGATTTTTGTAGGTCTCTTCCTTTTGTTTGCTTTGGGGATCGCGGGATTTGTTCCTTACTTTAGAGAGATTATTTTGCCGCTGAGTCGGTTTTTCCCGATTCAACATGCGCTGGCGCAATCGCTAGGCCTTTCGCTTCTCTACAACGGAAAAGCTTCGGCCGTCGGCGAACGCCCAGAAAAGTGGTTGGAAAAATCCGAGAGGTACCTCGTCTGGCTTTTGATCGGATTCATGGTCTCGGCGGTCTGGGTGGCAACAAAGTTCGAGTTGGCGGGTCTGTCCTTCGAGCGCTTAAGCCTGAAGTTCGTGTTTTCCGCCTCTCTCGCCGTTTCGATCCTCTTGGTCGTGGTCGCGCTGCTTCACCCAAAGTCGACCCGTCTAAATAAGGCTTTGTTTGCGATTCGGTATCCCGTTTGGGCACTTTCCGTGTTGTCGCCTTTGGCCGTCTGGGCGACACGTGCGATTCACGGTTTGGAGTACCTCTTTGTTGTTCGCAAGATGGCCTCGAACTCGAAGTTCACTGCCTGGAAGGCTGTGGCTTTGTACGTTCTGGCAGTGACTTTTGTTTTTGCGATTCTTCGAGTTTATTACTTCTCGTATGTAAGACCTGTTATCGGTCGCCCCAATGAGGGGCCAGACCCGCTCTTGATATTGGCGTCCATCTCGACGGCCTTTTCCTACTTGCACTACTACCTGGATCGTCAGCTGTTTCTCATGCGTCGCCCCGACAACCGAGAGCTGGTCGCGCCTCTGCTGCGAGACTGAATGAGAAAAGTGGCGGATTTAGACGGAACTGAGTTATTTCAAAACCTTAAACCCTGGTTGGGTTCTTACTAAGACCTTTCTAATAGGTCAGTATTAGCGAAGCAGTTGAGGCGGTGCGAATTTTTCCATCATTCTGCCTTGGTTGATTTCGCCACTCACGAGATAGGTCGGGCACTGTAGGCAGTGTGCCAACCGTCGCTATAGCTTAAACCAATCGCAGCAGAACACCGCCAGTTCTTCCTCGGGCGAGGCCGCCACTATTTTTCTTTTCTGATCCACGCAGTTTAGAATCAGCTTCTGGATTTTTTCGAAGTCTGAACGGCCGACTGACTGCACCGACGTATAATGCGTGTGCTGACGCGAGATATCCTGCGCATCCACGATTGCTCGATCACGCCAATTGCGATGATTGACCGGACTGAATAACGACTGCCGCGATAAGTGTAAACTCTGGCCAGTCAACTGCCAGTCATCATTGATACGCTCAATCAAATTTAACCCCCGCAAGCGAGACAGCGTCTCACGAACCAAGTGAAGTGGTAGCTTCAGCTTTTGAGCGATAGCTTCATCCTTCCTGAGTTTCGGGATGCTAATGCAAACGTGAATTGCGCTTACAAACCACTGCGAATAGTAGACTGACTCCGCTTCAAAATTCGGAAGGTTCGACTCTTCAAAGCGTTTGCTTAAGTCGAATTGATCGTTGCGGCGCTGAGACAAGCGCTTTTGAAGGCGACCTTTTAGTGCTGGTGAGCTGCTTCTTTCGAGAAGCACCAGGTCCAGAAAATAGTCCGATTCACTTTCAGAAAGCCCCCAGAACTGGGTCAATCCAAATGCATGTTCCGGAGTCAAATGTACTTCACCCTTGATGACGAGCGAAAGATAGGATCGCTGGCAACCAGCCGCTTCGGCAAGCTTGGCAAGGTATCCCCTCTTTTCGGAGTTTTGTTTAATCTTAGCCATGAGATAGGGGTGATAGGCGTCGAACTCAAAGATTTTCATAAGTCAGACATATTACTATTTTAATAATCATGCAGTTATTTTCTTAATAAGATTGTTATTGTCCTTCAACCCAACATGAAAATATGCTCCACCGCGAATTACGGTTTGGTCGCTGTTGACCACGCCGATCAATAGGAGGACCTACCATGAAACTGACAACTTTCCTTTTCGCCGTCTCAACTTTTGGGATTTCTTTGAGTGCTCACGCGGGATTTACTTCAAGTGCCGGTGACCCAACTGGAGATGTACTTTGCGTCAACCAAGACATGCAAGATGCCTACTACGCCGCTACATTCCACCAAGCATTTGAGCAAAGCCCGTCGGTTACTCTGACAATTCCAGGTGGAGAAGCGACAACCTCTTCGGCTACGGGGAATTGTGCGATGGATGAGGACCGCCCTACTTTTGGTATTAGCTGTTTAGTTAAAACATTAAACGGCGAATCCTATTGGGTCCGTCTTTTTTCGGAGAACAATCACTCCGTGCAAGCATCCGTGAACAAGATTGGCGACTCGAAGCCACTGCCATTGCCTCACTGCCAACCTCTGTAAACATAACGTGATTTTATTTTTTCAAAAGTTTTGCCTATGTATTCTCTTGTTTTCTTCCGTCGACCTGCTGGCCCTACCGATGGACATGGGACTGCCGGCAAGTCGCTTTGCAATCCAGCAATTCGGCAAAATGAATGGAGAAGCAATTGTTTTGATTCATGGCAATGGACTGACATCAGAGACATTCCACCCATTGCTTCAAAAGCTTGGCGAACAGTTTCGCTTAATCACCTATGATCAGCGGGGGTTCGGGAAAACCACTTACGATGGCGTGAACTTTTCTATCTCGGCGATGAGTGCCGATTTAGAAAATATCGTAAACAGTTTGAACCTCACCAAGTTTCATTTGGTCGCGCATTCTTTTGGCGCACGCATCGCTGTAGACTACGCCTCCATGCACCCCGAACGAGTTCTGTCGTTGTCTATCGAGGACATGGAAATGCAAGCTCGCCAACTCACTGACGACAAATTCTGCAGGCAGCTCGGTCTGGAAATGAAAGCGCTGAATCGCATTTATTCTTCGAAAGATTCCTTGGAAGATGAAGTCGGCGCATACTACGCGGGCGATGCCTATTCATTGAGTCTTTTGCAAGTTGAACCGTTGTCGAATGGGTGGGTTCGACTGCGAAGCAATCCGTTTCAGGCTTACATTTGGGGATGTTTTGCCGACAGTAGAGATTTACGCGTCAGTTTTTCGAGTATCAAAAGCCCGATTCTCATTTTGCGAGCAGACCCCGTATTTTCCGCGATTTCAGAAGCTGGATTGAAACAAATGATTCATCTGCAGCCTAGCGCGAAGGTTGTTAACTTCCCAGGCAGTCACCATCTTATTCATCGCTTTGATACGGACGCATTTGTTGAAGCACTAAAGGCTGTGATTCCATAGAGTGCATCCGAGTGGCTCCCATACGTATCTCAGTTTTCACGTCTAAACGAGGTCATACACAAAATTGAGGATATAGGCTTAGACATCTAACTCATGACTTTAAAAGCGGAGTCCGAAGCGGCCGCAAGTCCATTTCATTTAGTGATCAGTTATTCTGCGCCTTCCGAATCTGAAGGCGCACGGATAGCAAGTGCTAATAAACACGAAGCCTGGAATCGCTACGTGCAAGATTCTTTAAGAAGTGGAAATGGCTGCGAACCGCTTTTGGTAAATCGACATGGATGTGAGTGAGCCCATTGTCTCGACAAAACACGGCGATCTCTGATGAAATCCAAAAATAATGGCGATGACTCACCTTCGGGAAAAGATGGTGTGCGGCATGCGCATTGAGTCCTCCAAAAACGGCGCACCACCCTTGGGAAAAAGGATTCCAGTCCACACTAGTAATGAGTTGGTGTGTCACGTAGCTACAGCCGACCCGACCATCCGTTATCTTTGGGAAGTGAGCTTCGGAAGAAAAATGTGTTCCGATCAACGGAAGAATGAAAAGTAGTGAGATGACTCCCTGAATAGTCGCAATCGAAATGAGTATCTGCCACCATGGAAACGGCAGCAAGAAAAGCGGAAGAACGTAGAAAACCAAAACGTGCGGGATTTTAAGCAAGAAAAATCTGGTCCACGTCGGCGTTCGGTCGCTCTAATCAGCCATATTCGCGAGCGTGCTCCGTTTCATGTAGTTGAAGTCTTGAATCCAAGCCGCGTGAAAAGCGACGATCAAATAGAGGATCCAGGCGTAGAAGTGTTGGAAACGATGCCACGGTTTGTGTGGCTGGTTTGGTGATAGTCGAACAAATGGATTTTCATCGATGTCCGCGTCGCAATTGTCGATATTCGGAAACTTATGATGGGACTTTAAATGTCTCGTGCGCCACATCTCCGGATCAACCCCTAAAACGCTGAAGGGAACGTAGAGCACGATAGTATTTATCAAAGGAGAGCGAGAAAACGCGCCGTGGGCAGCGTCATGCGACGCGTTCAAAGCGAAAAGAAGAATCAAAACCCCGGCGATCATTCCAAAAAACCAAGACAGCCCATGGTGGGGATCAATCAAGAAAATAAGGCCGTAACTTAGGCATGCGGTCACGAGCAAAAGTGTAGCCTTAATTCTCAATGAACCGTCGGCAAATGTGTCGCTATTTCTATCGCTCATCCGCTGATAGATTCGAGTGCGAAATTCTCCAAAAGCGATTGATGCTCGGTCTTCTTGGAAACTCAGACTCGTTTGTTTCATGCATAGTAGGATATCATAGTTTTGCAATCAGTTTAGATCGGCGTGCACGGTCTCTTCCAGGCATCCAGTTTTCGGTGATGCAGAGCCCACTAAGACTTCAGTAAGATTTTAGTAAGACCTCGAAAGTGATGACGCGTGATGAGCCGTGACGGTTCTCGATAGTAGCTCAGCTTTAAGCGTATCTGGATTTGTTTTAGATGTCAGATATCTTGATATCCAACAGCGTGATATCGGAATTTAAATGGCGGAGTGGGCGGGATTTGAACCCGCGCTACGGGTTTACCCCGTAGGACAGTTTAGCAAACTGTTGGTTTCAGCCTCTCACCCACCACTCCGTATGCGGCAGTTGCCAATGCTCTTGCGAGCCGAGAAAGCCACGAACTGGAACAGTGCCATGGGCGGCCCCCAGAATCAAGAAAAGGGGCGTCGTCGGCTTTCAAAACAAAATATCTAGTAATTTTGAGGGAAAAGAGCGCGTTCCACGGTTTCAATGACCGTGTGAATGATCTTGATGTGCATCTCTTGAATGCGATCCGAAGTCGTGGCGGGGATGATAATGGCGAGGTCAGCCATCCCGGCGAGCTTGCCGCCGTCACGGCCCAATAGACCCACGGTCGTGATGCCCATCGCCTTGGCGGTTTCGAAGGCGCGAATCACATTGGCCGAGTTCCCTGAGGTTGAAAGGCCGACGAGGACGTCACCTTTGCGCGCGAGCCCTTCCACCTGGCGGGAAAAGATGTGCTCAAAGCCATAGTCGTTAGAAACGCAGGTCACGTGCGACGGATCGCCAAGCGCCAGTGCGCCTAGGGGGCGACGATCTTTGCGATATCGGCCTGTGAACTCTTCCGCAAAGTGCATAGCATCGCAGTGGCTACCGCCATTGCCGCAGGTGAAGAGGCGCCCACCGTTGCTAAAGCTCTCGATCAAAACTTGCGTGAATTTTTCGCACTTTTCTAGCTGAGCCGGATCGTTTCGAAAGGCCTGAAGGGTCGCTTGCGCCTCTTCAAAGGCACTTTGCCATGTTGTTTTGTGAGGCTGAGCGGGTGAATTCGTCACGGTTGGCTCCTAAACGGATATGGTTTGAGGTTTTATCGCGAAATTCCGGCCTGTGCAGTTGATTTTGAGGGATTTTGGCTTTATCCCTGATGCCTCAGTTTTCCTCGGGCGCCGGTAGCTCAGCTGGATAGAGTACTAGACTACGAATCTAGTGGTCGGAGGTTCGACTCCTTCCCGGCGCGCCATTTTTCTCAAAACAATCCCTGTTGAACTTTTGATCGAATTCCCGAGCTTCTCGGTTTGTACCCGCGTTTAAATCGATTTGAGGTCGAATCTACGAGATTCTTGCCGGTCTTTGGGCGCTAGCCTTCTGGACGATAGCCCGGAGGCCGAAACGCTCTCATATGACAGATCGACTACAGCTTTTCGGGAATTCGGAACAGCAGTTGGTGGAAGCCGAGAAGGATCAGGGCACGACCCGCTTAATCGTGGTTTCGTTGATGCTCGCTTTCGTTTCGATCGCGAATATCGCGTTCATCAAATTCGATCGACTTCTTCCGGCGGACATCATCTGCCAAACAGTGTTTGTGGTTTCGTTTCTCTTTACGCTTGGGCTGAACCTTCATTCGTATTTTGTTCCGCGTTTTGCGCATGAGCGCGTGGTCATCGGGCTGATTCATGATGTCGCCGTGACGACCGCGTTTTTGTTTTTCTCGCGAGAGAAATTTGCGTCTCTGCTATTCATCTATCCGTGGATCTCGATCGGACACGGATTTCGGTTTGGCGAGTCCTACCTTTTCATTGCATCGCTGTTTACGTCATTTGGAATGTTGATGCTGTTTAAGCTGAGCCCCTATTGGAGCACCAGTGTTCCGTCGGGTTTTGATATCGCGCTGATATTCGTGTTGGTTGCTAGTTACACCGGCTACTTGCTCCGTGACTTGAAAGCCGTCAAAGAAGTCTTGAAGATGCTGGCCACGCGCGATCCGCTGACGGGGCTTGCCAATAGGCGCCTGGTCGAAGATCAACTGCCAATGATGCTTGAGAATAATCGCGCGGACAATAAGGCGATGGGAATCGTGTACTTCGATCTCGATGGTTTCAAGCCGGTGAACGATCAGCTGGGGCACGAAGTGGGCGATGTGCTTCTGAAACATGTCGCGCACCAGCTCAAGAAGATCTCAAAGCCCGAGGACGTCGTCGCCCGCGTAGGTGGTGACGAATTCGTGGTGATTCTAAAGAAGGTCAAAGACGAAGAAGAGCTGAAGGTCCGATCGAGAAATATTTTGGCGGCGATTCAGTCAATCAAACAGCTTAACGGCCACAAGGTCGATGTGTCGGCTTCGCTGGGCTGCCTCTACGTTGGAACAAAAACTCCAAAAGAGCTGCAGTCGGGCCAAAAGCTGATTCGCGAGGCCGACCGCCTGATGTACACATCTAAGCGAGCCGGCCGCGGAATTCTTTCTATGGCTAAAACGGAAGACCTTTGGACGATCCGCGACGCCGCCGCTTAAGCAAGAGATCCGTCACATCCGCCAGTGCCAGGTAAAAGGTTTCGCGCTTCTTTGAGATGACCAAGCCCCGGTACTTTCCACTTAGCACCTGGAGCTTGATGGCGAAGTCGTCAGGCCCCGCTTGTATGGGGGAGTTTTCCATCTCGATGGTAACCCGAATTTTTGCGTCCCTTAGGTCCGGGAACTTTTCCAAGTGCGGAAGAAGTCGGTCGTTCACCGCATCACGAACGAACTGAGAGGGCTCTAAATTTTTAAAAGTCACGGCGATTGCTTCAACCATTGTCACCTCCAGCAAGTAAGATAGGGACAGTGCTTGAAATTCAAAAATTGAAAATTGCGCTGGATCTGATCGTCTTCCTCTATAAGACAAAAGTCTCCTTCAGCTTGGACGCGATTGGGTTTTCAATTTTCCTTTGCGCCGAAATCAGAAAGAGTTCTTCTGTGACC
>CAKQVW010000058.1 GCA_934277865.1 uncultured Pseudobdellovibrionaceae bacterium
ACCTACGGCGGCCTAGCGGGGCGCGACCTCGAGGCCATCGCAACGGGACTCGACGAGATTCAAGACGAGAGCTATCTCAGCTACAGAATTAAAAGTGTCGACTACTTTGGCAGAGGCTTGGAAGAAGCCGGATTGAAAGTCGTGAAACCCTTGGGCGGCCACGCAGTCTACATTGACGCCAAGGCCTCGGTTCCACATTTGGCGGCGGCGCAATTCCCGGCTCAGGCACTCGCGGTTGCGCTGTATGAAACGATTGGTCTCCGCGGTGTTGAGGTGGGTTCTTTGATGTTTGGCCACCAAGACGAGGTGTCAGGAGAAGAAATACCTGCCCCGCAAGAGCTGGTGCGCCTCGCCTTCCCTCGGCGAGTCTACACCCAGAGCCACATCGATGCCATCATTGAAGGCGCGCACGAAATGGCGAGTACCCTAGATCAACTACCGGGCTACCGCATCGTCGAGCAAGCCAAGTTCCTGAGACATTTTACCGCCAAACTCGATCGCCAAGACTGTGAGGTTCAATCGTGATCAAAATCGAACAGATTCACCACGTCGCCTATCGCTGCAAAGACGCCAAAGAGACCGTCGAGTTCTACAAGAACTTCCTCAATATGGACCTTCTTGTCTGCATCGCAGAAGACAAGGTGCCGTCCACGAAAGAACCCAATCCCTACATGCACGTCTTCTTGGACGCGGGAATGGGAAACATTCTCGCGTTCTTTGAAATCACCGGGTGTGCACCTATGGATCGCGATCAAAACACACCACCCTGGGTTCAGCACATCGCATTTCAAGTGAAAGACGAAACAGCACTTCTCGAAGCAAAAAAGGAACTTGAGGCCAAGGGTCTCTCGGTGCTTGGTGTGACCGAACACGGCATCATCCGTTCGATTTATTTCTTTGATCCCAACGGACACCGTGTGGAACTCACCTGTGTCACCGGCCAACCCGACCAGATGAAACATCTCAAAGAACTCGCACCGACCATGCTCGACGAGTGGTCTCGAACCAAGACTCCTCCACGTCAGGCAGCCTGGCTACACACGGAGGAGTTCTCCAAGGCCTGAACGCTCGCTCGTGGACGGATGACTGGCAATTGGCGCGCGAGTCCGGTATCCTTTGGTCAAGATGCAAAAGCGCGTATTAAGCGATTTAACAGTAAAACTTGCGGCCAGTCTGCTTGTGGGCGGCGCATTTTTCTCGCCTTCGGCTTTTTCACGGGAGATCCTCGCACGGACTGACACGTCACAAGCTTCTCGCCAACTCATGCTTCCGCTATGTGTGAACGACTCCGAACAGATTCGCACGATCGAAGAATCGCTCAAGAAGGATCCCATCACGAAACGAAATAAGCCGCAAAAGTACGCTGCCACAGCCGCCGCACTGGCGAGTTCGACAGACGCTGAGCTACTGGCACGCTTGATCTACGCAGAGACACGCGCCGCACATTGCCCAGAGCTGCAAGACGAAGTGGCGACGGCCATCGCGCAAGTGATCAAAAACCGAATCGCAAAGCGCCAAGGCAAAGCCCCCAACGCCACCAAGAGTGTGGTTTTCGAAACCGACCAATTTGCGTCCTCGCTAAACAAGTATGAGGAATCCCAGTGGCGTGAGTTCCTATGTCCAAGCGATTCCAAGCTCTGGTCAAAGGCGAAGGCACTGGCGCAGCCTGACTCTCCAAAAACAAACCACCTGCTAAGTGATGCGCACAACTACTATCTTTACAAACACGCGGGCCGGTTCACGCCCCCAAAATGGGCGCAAGGCGAAGCGGTGAACTTTGCGGGCTCCGACAAACTCGCTTCGTGCATCAAAGTCTTCCGGCTCCCATTTCGCTAGCGGAGCTAGTTCCAATTGGGCGGTTCGCCCGTGAGACTCTCTAAGAAGCTTTTTAGTTCGTGGACTTCACGTTCCGTGAGCTTACGATCCAGCTGTAGTTCGCCCATCCAACGAATCGCGGTCGCAAGATCCTTCGCCGAGCCATCGTGAAAGTACGGCGCGGTCATCGCGACATTCCGAAGCGACGGAATTTTGAACACGTTGCGATCGTTCGAATTACCGGTGACACCTTGACGACCAAGATCGTGTTGCCCATCGGCCTTGGGCGCCGAGCCTGTGACTGTCCAGTAGTCGCGCGTCAGTCCGAAACGAATCATGTCTTTTGCGCCAAACGCGACACCGGTGTGACAGGCGACACAGCCCAAATGCAAAAACTGCCGAAGTCCATTCTTCTGATCTTTCGTCAGCGCTTCGATATCACCTCTTAGAAAGCGATCAAAGGCTGAATTTTTTGTGACGAGTGTGCGTTGATACAATGCCAGGGCGTCAGCGGCGGAAGCCAATGTTTCCCGGTATCCGGCCTGCGAGAGCTTAGACAGCGCCTCTTTTTCGGTCGAGTTCGCTAGACCACCGGGATCGGTGAAGGAACGAATCGCCTGATCTTCCAAACTTTCGCGGTCGCCCGTCCAATGCACGACTCGGTGGTAACGCAAGTTCAAAACCGCCTGTGTATTGCGAGGTGTGAGCTTCTTAAATACACCCAGCGACTGTGGATTGGGATCGGTTCCGTAGTGCGCAGGCTGATGACAACTCGCACAGGAAGTCGTCCCGTCTTTCGAGAGTCTGGTATCAAAGAAGAGCTTTCGCCCGACGGCGATTCGCTGAAACTCGGGCGAGTCCGCAGAAACGCTTTCGACGTCCAACGGCGCGAAGATCCCCTGCACTCGACGCATCAGCGCCTCATCGGACTCCGAGAAGACATCGAAGGTCCAAACCGCCGCCAGAATGGCCGCCAAGCCAAGAACGACCACCATTATACCACTCCAGACTGCAAGGCCCCGATGCCGCAGGCCGCGACCACGACCAGCCAAGATGGCCAACGCCAAAACATCAGGGCCGCAAAAGCCATCAGCGCCAGCGCAAAGTCGGACGCGTTTCGAATCGATTCCGTCCAGATCGGGTCGTACAAAGCGGCCAATAGAATTCCCACCACCGCAGCATTGATTCCCAACATCGCTCGCTGCATGCCCGAATACTTTCGCAAGTCCTGCCAGAACGGAAGAACCCCAACGATAAGAAGAAAGGCCGGCAAGAATGCCATCACAAGCGCAAGGCCCGCTCCCAGCAGCAGGCTCGGCGACACCGCCGAGGTGGCACCGAGAAAAGCAGAAAAGCTAAATAACGGGCCAGGGATCGCCTGCGAGGCGCCGTACCCCGCAAGGAAAAGATCTTTTGAAACCCAGCCGTTCGGAACCACCTCTGCCTGAAGCAGAGGTAAGACGACATGCCCACCACCGAAGACCAGAGATCCCGCTCGGTAGAAACCACTCAGCATCGAGACAAAGTCCGAGCCCGTGGACTTTGCCAGTAGCGGGAGACCAACAAGCAACAACAGTGCTGCCACCAGCAGAGCGCCAGCGACGGGTTTGGATACCAACTCACGACCATGGAGGTCCATCTTAGGAAGCGCCGTTTTTGCCGACAGAAACTTCCAGCCAAAACCTCCACCCACCACGATGAAGAGCAGCGGCAAAAGACTCGCAAACATCTTTGCCGAAGCGCCAAGCGCAGTCGAGCTACCAACAGTCAAAATCCCAACAGCACACACCACCGCCAGCGAAACCCGTGGCTTATCTGGACAGAGTGAACGCCCCATCGACCACACGGCTTGCGCCACCACGGCCACCGCTGCGACCTTAAGCCCGTGAATGGCCCCTAGGAACTGGGGATCCAAAGAGGATGACGTCTGAAGCTGCGCCTGACTGATTTTTAAGATCCAAACGGCAAACGCCACCAGCAAAAGCGCCGATGGCAACGTGAAGCCGACCCAAGCCGCGATCGCACCCGGCAGGCCAGCTCGCGACAGACCAATCGCCATTCCGACCTGACTGCTGGCAGGGCCCGGCAGAAATTGGCAAAGAGAAACCAGGTCCGTGTAATCGTGCTCGCTCAACCACTTGCGTTTTTTTACGAACTCATCGTGAAAAAAACCAAGGTGCGCAACCGGTCCACCAAAAGACGTCAGCCCCAACCGGGTGAACACAGAAAGGACTTCGAAGAGTCGACTCATCGGCTTTTCAATCTCTTTGAGATCAGCCCATCAAGAGACCACTTGCCGGCACCTTCAATCAGCAAAAATATCGATCCTGTCAGCATGGAAAAATCAGTTCGAGCCGCGTGCGCCATTTCCCAAAATCCATTCTGCAGAAAAATCGGGACCTTCGTTGTCGCAAGTGCTGTGAACATGATCACGATAATTGGCAGCACACTTAGTCGGACCAATAGTCCCAGACACAGTGCTAATCCAAACAGAATCTCGTTGGCGCCTACGAACGCAGCCAGGAACTCCGGATTTTCGAAACCGATTTTGGCAAATCGACCAGCTCCGACTTTTTCCGGAGTGATGAACTTCTGGATCCCCTCAGACAAAAATACGGCGCCCACAAGCCCGCGAATCAAGACGGTTGTCGCGCGCGGATCTGTTTCTAGGAGGCGCGCCAGCTTGCTGGAGGGAGCATTCATTTGTTTCATAGGTTTTTTCTACCCCACATTTTGCCGGAGTTTCAAAAGAAATTGGACTCGTGGCGTGTTGGCTTGCGAGATCCCATCTTCAAAGCTAACTACTCTCGTATGAAAACACTTATCACTGGTTCATCACGCGGTATTGGATTTGGTCTCGTCGGCGAGGCGCTCAAAGCTGGGCACACGGTATTTGCCGTTGCGCGAAACACGGCCTCACTGAAGCCTCTGCAAAACGATTTCCCACAAAAACTGGTTCTGATTCAAACCGACATCAGCCAACCGGGCGCAATCGAAACATTGGCAAAACAGATTGAAAAAGAAGGTCTCGACATTCTCGTCAACAATGCCGGTATGATGGCCAAAGGCGACACGGCTGAAGACCTTACCCAAAGCTTCTGGGTGAACGCGACCGTCCCCTTCCTTCTCACCAAAGCTCTGCTTCCAACATTGATAAAATCCAACAACCCGCGAGTTGCACAGATCTCGACGATGATGGCATCGATCAAGGACAACACCTCGGGTGGGTACTACGCCTATCGTTCATCCAAAACAGCATTGAATATGCTGACGAGAAGCTTCACTCTCGACAACCCCGATGTGAGTTTCTCTCTGATTCATCCGGGCTGGGTGAAAACCGACATGGGTGGAACCGCCGCACCAACAGATGTCGCGGACTCCGTCGACGGCATCTGGAAGGTCATCATGGCGATGAATAAAGCCAGCTCTGGTCAGTTCGTGAATTTCAAGGGTGAGCCGCTGCCTTGGTGAAAGTGGGAGTTGGCACTCACTTGGTGTCAACTTGCTAGACAGTCGTGTGATCGCTTCATGCTGACCGTTGGCATACTGGTGGGCGTAAATCGTCTCTCGAGCCAACGGTTGAAGTTTGGTAAACTTGCGGGCGATATGAAAACAGTCGCTTTGAAATCCGCATTCGTCGCCCCTAGCCTCGTTGTCCTCACCACGCTGCTGTCGGCCTGCGGACAAGCACCACACGCTGACAACGCTCCACCTGCTGCTTCAAGCTCGGAGTCGTTTCAAGAAGGCCGTGACGAAGTCGAGAATATCGTCATCAACACCTGGGCTGGCGCTGCGGCAGTACGCGAAATTCCTGACATGGGTGAAACCAGACACCCCCATCTGAAGTCACTCTCACGATTCCTTCTGGTTGAAACCTCGAGCGCCATCGTCACTTCGAATTATTTGAAAGCCATGCGAACCGACCCACCAGGTGGAATCGTATTCTGGAACTCCTCCAAGGCCGGATCTCAAGAATTGGCGTCCGCGATCAAACGTTATTCGGAAGAGCTTGAACGGGCGAATCAGTCGCCGATTCTCTTTTCTCTCGACTACGAAGGCGGCGGACTTTCGATGGCACCAAGCGGGAAAAACATCCCCGGGATTCAACGCTTTCGCCAGGGCTTTACGGACACCGCACACGGTAGCTGGCTGGGCCGCTCACTTGCGCAGTATGGTACCGAACTTTGCGGCCTTCACGGCCGCATCATGGGCGCAGAGCTCAGCGCCGTCGGCATCAACTATCCACTGACACTGGTTGCGGACCTCCAGCAAAATCTCTTTAAAACTCGTGGCGTGAGCCGCGACGCACGCGAAGTCGCCGAGTGCCTGGCGGTCTTCACACACGAAATGGCAAAGGCCGGTCCGGTGATCGCGGTGACCAAACATTACCCGGGGCTTGGACAAAACGTTGGCGACACACACGACGTCGAAAGTGTTTCGATTGCCAAAACACGCGCCGATTCGGATCGTCACTTACTTCCATTTCGCCAGCTGATTGCGTTTGCCAATCGAGAAGGCCTCGAAAGTCGACTCTCGATCATGTCGTCTCACGGAAAGTTTCCGCACTATGATCCCCATCACCTCACAACCGAGTCGGAAGTTCTGCTGACAAAAATGATGCGCGATGAATTTGGTTTCAAAGGGATCCGCGTCTCCGATGCGATGTGGATGGGCGGATATGGCTCGCTGGACGGAGCGCAGCTTTATGCCGTGTATTTGAATGCATTTCGGTCGGGTCTAGACCTGCTCATGATTCCCGGAAATCGCTTCGGTGGAGCTTTGCGCGCCTTTCGCGCCGTCTACTTGAATGAAGCACCCGCGGATCTCATTGCGGCACTGGAAACCCGGTCTGGCCTGTCCTACGGGGAATTCCGCGCACAGTTTCTCAGCCGGGTCGAAGAGTCGCTGGGACGCATTCAGGCTACGATGCAAACTCTTCCCTACGCTCATAAGTCGATCCGAGAGTTTCAGATGAGAATGGGCGAAGCCGCCCAGCCGCGTGATGCAACGCCAAGAGAACGGGCGCGCTACAATCAGATCTTGAAGTCACTGGCGCCGAATCTTTTCTCGGACCTCTCGACCGAGCCTCGCTAGCCGATCGTCTGACAATTCAAAAAAACTGAAATCAAACCGCTTGCTCGGAAGCGGTTCTCTTGCCATCGCGACGTGTTCGAGAAAACACTGCAGGTATGAGAAAACAATATCGCTTTACCACGACGTCGATAACTCTAATGTTTGTTTCACTTGCCGCCCTTTTAGGGGCCTCAGCATTTGCCGAGCCCGCGCTGGCGCAAACGGAGATCCGCCTCGAAGGTGATCTCACCTGGCAAACGCGCAACGACCAGCGAGTACCTGGAAACGGTGGGACCGAATTTTCACTTTCTGACATCAAACAGGGGCCGTTTCCGAACTATCGCCTGTACGTCGGACATCGCTTTCAAGAGCGACATGAGATTCGACTGCTCTACGCCCCGTTAGAAATTCAACTGGATACCGAGTTCAACAAGCCAATTACCTTCTTTGGTTCGACATTTGCGGCTGGGACGCCAACGTCCGCACTCTACAAATTCAATTCGTATCGGGCGACCTACGCCTACCACTTTGAGCCCAGCGGAAACTGGAAATATGCCGTGGGTTTCACGGCAAAGATTCGTGACGCCGAAGTTCGCCTCTCTCAAGGCGCGCTGACACAGAGTAAAACCAATGTGGGCTTTGTTCCGCTCTTGAACTTTCAAGCCGAATACGATTTTGGAGACGGCTTTCGAGCTCGCCTCGATTTCGACGGACTCGCGGCGCCTCAAGGACGGGCCTTTGACGTCGGTCTTTTCTTAGATCGTAAAATCAACGATTCGTATTCGATTTTTGGCGGATATCGCACTGTTGAAGGTGGTGCGGACAATTCAGAGGTTTACAACTTTGCCTGGATCCACAAGCTCGTGATCGGTGCGACGGCGAAGTTTTAAAACGGCGACGCACTAAAAAAGAAAAGCTCGCCGATTCGGCGAGCTTTTTCGTTTGGTATAGTTTCTTGTCCAAACGTTCTTAAAGAATAAACGCTGTTAAATACGATTTGTATCTAGTAGCGGCGGTTGTTGAAGCCACCACCGTTACGTGGCTCCTGAGGTTTTGCCTCAGAAACATTCAGAGCACGTCCGCCCTGATCTGTACCGTTGAGCCCGTCGATCGCGGCTTGCGCCTCAGTCGGCGAGGCCATTTCGACGAAACCAAAACCTTTGCTGCGTCCAGTTTCACGGTCCGAGATCACTCGTGCCGATTCAACATTGCCGAAGCTAGCGAACATGTCGCCCAAGCTCTGGTCATCGATGCTAAACGAAAGGTTTCCAACAAATAACTTTTTACCCACAGATCCTCCTTAGGATTGAAGCCTCTAAAGAAGACTAGCCGAATTGCTATTGTTCCGAAGGGACTAGAATGGAAACTCATCTTCGCACGCCATTGTGACGATAGCAACGTCGCGTTTGGGAGATGGTCTTTCCCGATCACAAAACCCCTCTCAACTGGCTGTTTAGATTGGCGTATTGCCATTCTAAGACTTAAGGCGCAATTTCCATAAAACGGTGATTTCTTTCGATCTTGCCTCATACAACGGGTCTTCTTCGTCTCTGGCTTTCGCATGTCGCGACTCCGTTTGCAGAGAGCCGACAATCTCAAGTCCAGCCGACGTGATCCATCCCTGCAGGTCGTGCGGCGCTCGCAAACCAAGAAGCTCCGCAAGGTTGGACAAGATCAGCCACACTTCACCTCTAGCGTTCAGGTGTTTTGCGACATCGCTGAGAAACCCGCGAAGCATGGCGCTTTCAAAATCGTAGACAGCGTTTTCAAGCCGAGAAGTGGGTCTTGCCGGCACCCAAGGAGGATTGCATACAATCAAATCAGCTTTTCCTTCCGGGAAAAATGTCGTCGACCTCACGTCCACTTGTTTTTCAAAGCCAAGACGTCGGATGTTTTCACCCGCACACTTTAAAGCGCGCGGCTCGGAGTCTGTCGCGATAACTTTTTCTAAACCACGCTTAGCCAAAATCGCGGCGATCACTCCCGTACCCGTGCCGATATCAAAAGCCGTCTTATACCCGTCGGGAATGGGAGCTTCGCCGACGAGATCCAAGTACTCCCCACGAACCGGCGCGAAAACACCGTAGTGTGCATAGATGCGCTCACCAAGGGCCGGGACAAGCAGGCCCTTTTTTCGCCACTCATGCGCCCCAATAATTCCCAAGAGTTCACGAAGACTGATGTCGAATCCTTCTGACGGAATAAACTCAAGCGCTTCGCGCAGTGCTTCGGAAACATCGGGCGCCCGCGAAAGAAGAATCTTCAAGTCTGACTCAACACGCACCACGAGTCTTGCCTGCAACCGAGCTCGGCTCGCCTGCGACTGCCTGTGCAAATGAAACTTCTCTTTAAGTGAATGCGACGCCCCTTGTGACGACTTGATACTCCGACCGTCTTGCTGTTTATCAATTCGCTTGTTCAGCGCGATCAGGAAGTCTTTGGCTCGATGAAAATCCCCCGTCCATCGAAACGCAATGCCTTGACTGGCATCGCCGATGAACCTCCGCACATCGAGCCTATCGTCGGCGTCGCGAATCTCTTTTGGTTGGGGAATCTGCGTCTCTGTTAGCCACATGACATCACTTCATACGAGCCCGCAGGTGATCAATCAATGTTTGAATTTCGTCTTGCGCATTCATCACGTCGCCACGATGTCGGGCGGGCTCGAAAAACTCTGGGTCCACCACGAAGGCACGCTCGGGCGTGATTCGTATCTGTAAATCTATCGGATTAATGCCTTCTCGCTCTAGAAGCTCGGCTATGTGCTCAAGACTTTGAATCAGCTTTTCCGTTGGCTTAAAGCTCTCCGGAATATCGGCGGGACGATTTGCGTAGTGAAAACCGTCCACAAACTCGGTAACCAATGTATACCGCCCTTCGTGAAACGCGAGCCCCTGAAACTTTGGACCGATTCCAAGATCACTTAAGCGTCGCACCCAAGCCGCTTCGTTGCGAAGATGATCCATCAAACGCATTCCAGCCCTAGTATCGCCGGGCTTTAAGTAAGAGACCTTGGCAAACACACGCCTGCCCCCAAGCTGGCCCTCAAATGCTTTGTAGTACCCAATTCCCGAGGCCTCTTGCACACGATCTAACTCTCTAAGGCTTCGAATCTGCTCAAAGTCGATTCGCTCTGGCACACTCGCGAGATCAAAACTTCGAGTCGACAACGTCCCATGAGAAGGTGAAACCGAAGCCTCGCGAAAGAGATGGTTCTTCGCAACCCTCAGTGCCGCATCGTCATGCAGACCTTCGAACCCTTGAACGCACCATTCATTGCGGATCGATTTCGATCCACTGGCGAACGCGATGGATTCCAGCAAACCCGTCACGACCAAACCGCTCAAAATGAGGAGCTTCAAAGTAAGCCGCACCACCTTGTCTTATCGGAAAGCCGGCCTTACCGGACCATAGACTTCAGGCTTGATTTGAACGAGGATTGCCTTATGACCCAGTCAAAACCCAGTAAATCGACCTTGGGCGCCAACTGGGTTTTAGATCATGCACGCCGCAATGGCGAGAGCCCCAAGGCCAAATGAAACGATGGTTGCTGTTCGGTAAGGTTTCACCGTCCATGCCAACCACAGCCCAGAAAGCGTCGTGAGAACCAACGCGATCCCGAAGGCGATTTCAAACCAACGCATGATGCGTGGGCCATGCCCTTTATGAAGCTCGATCAAGCGACTCATAAGACTTGGGTTCACCTGACTTACAACCCACTGTCCCCCTTCCTCGAGTGCCGCCGTGTAGTGCACGCGAGTCGCCGGACGGAAGATGAGATTCGTCTTACTACCGCGAATATATTCGAAATCAAAGTCGATCCCATTCTTCTTAAACTCTTCGCGGAAGAACGCCTCTTGTTCGGCACCGGCTTCCGTTGGAATCGTAGACAAGCGAAAGGCCTCAGTCTTTTCTTGGCTACCTTTGAAGTCGAGAAGGTAACCTGTCCCGCTAATCGGCATGATCAAGAGAAACGGCATAAAAAAGGCCGCAAGGATGAGATGAACGTAAATCCAAAGCTTTCGAGAACCAAGTGTGTTTGCCATGCAAAACACTTAAGGGAAAACTCCTTGGAAACTCAACTCGAAATTTGTGACAAATTGTTGTGAAAGCCAAACGAGAACGACTAAAGCCCCATGGCGACAACCGAGTCCCGAGTCTTTGCGCACCATGCTTTGTCGTCATCCGCAAGGTTCTCGAATTCTTGCACCAAACTTGCGCGCGAATACTCCGCCATCTCTTTATCACCTGCTAAACGGTAGGCGAGAAACAAGGCTTCGTGGGTAAAGAAAAGCTCAAGCGCCGGAGCGGGCTTGTCCTTCGATCAGTTGAAATTCGTCGATCGAGTGGCTTGATTTGCATTGGTTAAGCGACCTCTTCGGTCGA
>CAKQVW010000059.1 GCA_934277865.1 uncultured Pseudobdellovibrionaceae bacterium
GTCTCACACGAGATGGCAGCAAGTGCCGCGATTCGAGTTGAGCCACGATGTCTCGGGTGGGACAAAGAGCCTCATTGCGCATGGCGCAACAGGTGCCCGGGAATACACCGAATTGCTAGATTGGCCGCCTATGTCAGAAGCCCAACCAGAAGCCCAATCTCTCTCTGTTAAATCAGTTAACTCCAAAGCGGCCAGCGGCGGATCGCCCAGCAAACGTTACGTGCTCTCGCAGCCGGTGCGTCTCGTGACAGCGGCCTCGCTCTTTGATGGCCACGACGCGAGCATCAATCTCATGCGTCGGTTGCTGCAAGATGCAGGGGCCGAAGTCATTCACCTTGGACACAATCGTTCGGTTCAAGATGTGGTGACGGCCGCTTTGCAAGAGGGGGCGCAAGGAATCTGCCTCTCCAGCTATCAAGGTGGCCACATGGAGTACTTCAAGTACACCAAGGATCTCTTGAAAGCCGCTGGCAGCCCGCATGTGAAAATCTACGGCGGTGGCGGTGGTGTCATCGTCTATGACGAAAAGCGGGAACTTGAAAACTACGGCATCGATCAAATCTTTCATCCCGATGACGGAAGAAAGCTTGGTCTTGAGGGCATGATCGACATGATTCTGGCGGGTTGTGATTTTGACCCGGTCGAAGGTGCGCCGATGGATACCGCCAAGGCCGCAAGTGGTGCCAAGGTCGCAAATCCAGAAGGTGACTTGATTCCGTCTCGCGACCTTGGTGTCGCGCTTTCGGCGATCGAGCTTGGTGCGCCAGTGCCAGAGGCAGTTACAAAACGTCTTCAAGCGTTTCAGCGACGAGCGCCAGGGCGGCCACTTGTCTTGGGAGTCACCGGAACGGGCGGCGCAGGGAAGTCGTCTCTGGTCGACGAACTCTTGCAGAGACTTTTGAATGCGTATCCGGGAATCAAAATTGGCGTTGTCTGCGTGGATCCCTCCAAACGAAAAACCGGCGGGGCTCTGCTGGGAGACCGCATTCGCATGAATTCGCTTTCTCGCCCCGGAGCCTTTATGCGCTCGGTGGCAAGTCGTGGGTCGGGAAGTGAGATTGCGCTGGCGCTGCCGAAGATGCTCGACTTCATGAAGGGGTATGATTTTGACCTCTTGATTGCTGAGACCAGCGGTATTGGTCAGGCGCAAAATGCGATCACGACACTCAGTGACCTCACGTTGTATGTGATGACCAGCGAGTTTGGGGCGCAGTCACAGCTGGAGAAAATCGACATGATCGATTTCGCCGACTTGATTGCCATCAATAAGGCCGATCGCCGTGGCTCACAAGATGCGCTTCGTGATGTTCGAAAACAGTATCGCCGCTCGCGAAAACTGTTTGAAGCGCCCAGCGAAGAAGCCGATGGCAAGCTCCCGGTGTTTTTGACTCAAGCGCAGCAGTTCAATGACGATGGCTGTAACCGGTTGTTCTTTGCACTCTCCGACGTGCTGGCGGACAAAGAGCCAGCGCGCAAAGAATTCTGGAAGCTTCAAGACGCGTACAAAATGAAAGTGCGTGGTGTGAAGCGCACGACCATCGTACCGGCCGATCGACAAAACTATCTGGCCGAAATTGCGAGCACAGTTCGGCGCTATAAGCAGGAGACCGAAGAGCTTGCGGAAGTCGCGTCTAAACTGGGTGCGGTTGAAGTCTTAAAAGACGTCGCACAAATTGACGTGCGTGCCACCAAAGCGTGGCGAGAGCGTCTGGGTGAAGAGACTTTTGCTCGTCTCAACACCTGGAACGATTTTATCAAATCGTATCAGGGAGATGATTTTGTTTATGAAGTGCGTGGGAAGCAGATTCGTCAGCCACTGACACGCACGTCGCTTTCCGGAACCAAGATCCGTCGAGTGGCCACTCCAAAGTTGAAAGACTGGGGAGACCGTCTGCGGTTTTTGCGTCTTGAAAACGTACCGGGCGAGTTTCCATTTACGGCCGGCGTGTTTCCGCTGAAGCGCGAGGGAGAAGATCCGGCACGTATGTTTGCCGGCGAAGGCCCGCCTGAACGCACCAACAAACGGTTTCACTTTTTGGCAAAAGGCCAACCAGCTAACCGGCTTTCGACAGCGTTTGATTCTGTGACTCTCTATGGTCAAGATCCTGACGAGCGACCGGACATCTACGGAAAGGTCGGCGAATCCGGAGTTTCGATTTGCTCGCTTGACGATATGAAGCGGCTTTATAGCGGCTTTGATCTCTGTGCGCCGAACACTTCGGTTTCGATGACGATCAATGGGCCGGCGCCGATGATTCTGGCGTTCTTCATGAACACCGCCATCGATCAACAGGTTGAGAAAAAGGAAAAAGCTCTAGGTCGAAAGCTTTCTGCTGACGAATATGCCGCCGTTGAGGCGTGGACGTTGGAAAACGTTCGTGGAACCGTGCAGGCTGATATCTTGAAGGAAGATCAAGGTCAAAACACCTGCATCTTCTCAATCGATTTTGCCCTGAAAATGATGGGCGATATTCAGGAGTACTTCATCCATCAGAATGTGAAGAACTTCTACTCGGTTTCGATTTCAGGATATCACATCGCGGAAGCGGGCGCGAATCCGATCTCGCAGCTGGCGTTTACCTTGTCGAACGCGTTCACCTTTGTTGAGTACTACAAAGCTCGCGGGATGAACGTGGATGACTTTGCTCCCAATCTCTCCTTCTTCTTCTCCAATGGTCTTGATCCCGAGTACTCGGTGATCGGACGTGTGGCGCGAAGAATTTGGGCGGTGGCGATGCGTGATCTCTACGGCGGAAGTGATCGTTCGCAGAAGCTCAAGTATCACATTCAGACATCTGGCCGTTCGCTTCATGCACAAGAAATCGATTTCAACGACATTCGCACCACGCTGCAGGCGCTGCTGGCGATCTACGACAACTGCAATTCGCTGCACACCAATGCGTACGACGAAGCGATCACGACTCCGACGGAAGAGAGTGTGCGCCGTGCAATGGCGATTCAGCTGATCATCAATAAAGAGTTTGGCATGGCGAAGAATGAAAACCCGATGCAGGGGTCGTATTTCTTCGAAGAACTCACCGATCTCGTCGAAGAGGCGGTGTTGGACGAGTTCTTAAGATTGGCGGAACGTGGTGGTGTGCTGGGAGCAATGGAAACCCAATATCAGCGCGGGAAGATTCAAGACGAATCGATGCTCTACGAGCATCTCAAGCACTCCGGTGAACTGCCGATTGTGGGTGTGAATACCTATATCAATCCAAAAACTTTGGAAGCGGGCTACGAGCCGCCGAAGATCGAATTGGCACGGGCTAGCTACGAAGAAAAAGATCTGCAGTTAAACCGTGTTCGGGACTATCAGAAGACTCACTCAAAAGCGTCGGAAGAGGCTTTAAAGGCATTGAAAGATGCAGCTCTTGGCGGCCAGAATGTCTTCCAGGCATTGATGAAAGCGGCCAGGGTGTGTTCGCTCTATCAAATGACCCAGGCGTTGTACGAGGTCGGTGGCCAGTATCGCCGAAATTTGTGAGGTGAGAATGTTGGGTACGAAATGGCTCAAGCCGGTAGTGGCGACCTTGTTCGTTTGTGTTTTCTCCAGCTGTTCCTCGGCGCCGAAAGCCTCTGAACAAGTTGGGCACCCTTGGTTTGGTGCCGCACGAGTGGGTGATGTTCAGGCGATGGAAAAGCAGGTGGCCGCAGGCACGCCGGTCGACCAGACGTCGGCGGCCAACGCCACGGCCCTTCATGTCGCGGCCTTTAACGGCAATGTCCAAGTCGTGAAGTGGCTCTTGGAAAAGGGTGCTGATGCAAACAAGCTCGACATCGATCGAACAAACCCGCTGGGTTATGCGCTGACGGGTTCGGCGACAGGGCCGAAGCTTGCGGAACTCGTCGAGACGTTGATCAAAGCTGGGACAGATCCATTTCATCAATCCGCGATCGGCTTTGTTCCGGTCGAGGAGATGGTGGAACGTGGACTTGGCGATCAGCTTCGGCTTCTGAATTATTCCGATAAAAAGCCGTGCGATCGTGTGCCTTCGCAAGGGCGCGGTGGCATGTCACTTAGTCAGATTGCTCGTCGGATCGGCCACACTCAGATCGCAGAATTTTTGGAATCCAAGGGGTGCTGGTGAAAGTTCTGGTTTCGGGTTTTGAGCCATTTCTTGACGAGAAGGTGAACCCGACCGAGCAGCTCGTGCATTTTGCCAATAGCTGCGACTTTCATCAGACCGGACTTTCTGGTCTCGATGTTCGAGGCGTGGTGCTGCCGGTTGTGTTTGGTGAGGCCTTTCAAAGGCTAGAAGCCGAACGACGATTATTTCGACCAGATGTTGTGCTGAGCTTCGGTCTTGCTGGAGGACGCTCGCGTTTTGATGTCGAAATGTTGGCGGTGAACTCACGTGGTGGTGAGCAGACGGGACTTGGTGACAATCGTGGTCAGGTGCTAAACGGCAAGATCCTCGAGTCGAGTGAGGCGCTCCCCACACTTCCGACAACCTTACCTGTGGAAAAGTTGCTTGCCGGCCTAGAAGCGGCGGCTGTGCCGGCAGGTCGGTCTTGGTCGGCTGGCACCTATGTTTGTAACGACCTCTTTTATCGCCTGCAAGATAGGCTACGCTTCACGCGTACCCGAAGTGGTTTCATCCATGTTCCGCGACTCGACCAGGCGCAGTTTCCGTGGACCACGTTTGAAAAAGCGTTGGTGGCGATTCTTCGCGCGCTCTGAGAGCCTGAAGTGAGTCATCAAATCGGTGGCTGCACAAAACAGCTGGGGTAGCCGAAGCTGCCACTTAAGAGCCCGTCGTTACAACTTCGTTCCTCGATATTGCCGCCACCGTTGCATGGCTGACCAAAAGGCACACTCGGTCTTTGATAGGCGGGGACTTTAAAATTGTGTCCCACTTGCGCGCCCCAAGGTGTCGTGCAGTTTCTTGGTGGTCCTTGATTGCAATTCGGGAAGTTGAACGAGCCACCGAGAAGTCCATTTTGGCAATAGCGAAACTCTCGTGTGGCTTCGCAGGTCTGACCAAAGGGAACTTGTTGGTGCATAAACGCCACGACCTGTTCGCCATGTCCGATTTGCCCGCCCCATGGCAGATTGCAGCCCAAAGCTGGCTGGACGGTGCACGCCCGATAAAGCGCGGAACCAGAGAGTTTTCCATCTGTGCACACACGATTTTCTTGCGGACACAACATGCCAAAAGGAACCGACTCCAAACCAAAAGCGACCCGCGCCTGTCCGTGCGGAACCGGTTCACCCCAAGGTGTCACGCAGTTGCTCGGAGTTCGTCGCTGGCAGTTTTGGTACTTGGCCGAACCAACAAGTGTGCCGTTGTCGCAGAGGAGTGTTGCGGGCTTACAGTCTTCGTCGAGGCCCACGATGGGTTTGTCGTAGGCTGTGACCGAGAGGCCGCTCTCGAGGAAAGCTCCCCAAGGGAGGCTGCACACCGGTAGGATCGTAATTGGGATTTCGACAATCTTTGATGTGTTGGGAGATGGGCCGAGGTTTGCTAACTGAAACCGAGCTTTGTGACTCTTGCCAGAAGTGTGGGTGGCAAGTCGCGCGGTGATCGTGATTGTGTCGCTGTCATTGGACTCCAGGCACTGAATCATGACCTCTGTGGAAGTCGAATCACACATGTGCCAGATCACCTTGAACTCGGGACGCTCGCGCCTAAATACGATATTGAAGCTCTTCACGGGCTGTGCTGAGGACAGAGTCAGTTCAGGTGGAAACGAGAGAATTTCTGGCGGCTTGTTGTAGGAGATGAGGTGTGCCGCCGTGAATTCGACGGGTTTAAGATTCATTGGCGTGAGATTGCGATCGGTGGAGGCCAGCTGTTTAATTCCCAAGTTGATGACGATGCGACCGGGATAGCTGCAGGTCTGGGCATCGGTATCGCAATAGGCCGTGAAGGTGGTGTAGACTTGGAATCGGCAATAGGCGCCTTTTTCTTTTTCGCAACCCTGGCCGTGCTCGTCAAACAGTGCGGGTGTACTGGGTGGAGCCGTCCAGACTTTCTTTAGTGTTGGATCTGAGAGATCAAGAATCCAAAGCGGCTGAGGTTTTCCGATTTCACATTTCGGAGCGATGCCACGCTCAGCATCACCCAGGCACTCTTTCAGTCGAGTGTTCTTCGAGTGCTGAGCACTGAAGAGCAATAGGGCACGATCTTGAATCACGCCTTGAAAGAAGTTTCCAAGTTGGTCGCGGGCATTGGTCTGCCGCGTTCGTTTGAGAAAAGTCGATTGGTTTTCTGACAGTGTCAGGAATGCGACCGCGGAGAGTGCAACGATCACGGTGACGACAAGCGCTTCCATGATGCCGACGCCACTTTGTGATCGCAAATGGTGAGCCGGGCCCTCAAAAAAATCGACTCCGAATTTCGTTTTGATGTTCGTGATCCATTTCATCGGTGTCATGGGTTTCATGGGCAAACTCGTTCTCCGGCGGACTCCTTTAGGACTCCGTCGATACAATGATAGGTTTTGAAGGTCGGAACACAGCCGGATTCCTTGGCGGGGCCATTTTCTTGCCAGATCCCGTTGTGAGTTAGAAACCGCGGCGCATTTGGTGCCTCAGAAACGAGATCGCAGTCTCTGGCGATGGGGATGGCGTAGGTGTACTCAGGCGAGCGTTTATAGGGATGATTCGCGGGAAGACCTGGCCATTCCGCTTGCAGTCGAACGATGGCGAGCGAACGTGCGCGATCGCTCAGAGTAAGACGTAGTAGAGACTTCCCTTTGATAAAGGGTGAACATTCGGCGCGAATGTCTTTGTCGCCGACACATTTGACCCAAACCGGCTCTTCAAGGCGAGCATCGTCGGAGACAATCGTGAGACCAAACTCTCGGTTCACGAGATCTCCTTGCAGCACGCCCCCGACATAGGCGTTGGGCGATGCGACTCGCATCCAGCCAAGACGGTTGATCATGCCGATGCGAAGTGGCTGCAAGGGAATGTTTCGCGGCTTGTAGGAGAACGAATTAAATCCGCGCTCCAGTGTTTGTTCGAGCTTTTTTTGTGACGAGGTGACGCCAATGATGATCGCGTACGCACCAAGTCCCACGATTGAGAGAATAACAAGAGACATCAGCATCTCGATGAGCGTGAAGCCCGCAGATGCCATTTGGCGTTTTGGGGATCTGGGCGCGGCCGAGACAATTTCTCTCACAGAGGATATTGTCTCGACCCCGACGGATTGAAGGCAATCAATTTTTCGTGGCCCAGCCCTGTCTAGGGTGGTGGGCCCTTGGTGTTAGCTCAGTTCGATTTTTGCGATCGTCTGAAGCTGCATGTTCGATGTGCCCTCATAGATCTGGCCGATCTTAGCGTCGCGCCAGAATTTCTCGACGGGATATTCCTTCGTGAATCCATTTCCGCCGTAGAGGTCGATGGCCAGCGACGTGATCTTTTCCGCCGCACGAGACGCGTACAATTTTGCGATGGCCGCCTCTTCGATAAACGGCAGGCCCGCGTCCTTCAGACGAGCGGCGTTGTAGACCAAGAGACGAGCTGCCTCGAGCTGCACACGCATCTCGGCCAATTGAAACTGAACCCCTTGGAATTCGGCGATCACTTTGCCAAACTGCTCGCGAGTTTTGATATACGAGCGAGTGGCCTCGTAAGCACCTTGCGCGATCCCAACCATCTGGGCGCCGATTCCGATGCGACCTTCGTTTAAGGTTTCGATCGCGATCTTGTAGCCCTTTCCGACTTCACCCAAGATGTTGTCTTTTGGAACTTCGCAGTTCTCAAACAAGAGTTCACAAGTGGAGCTCGCGCGAATGCCAAGTTTGTCTTCTTTCTTGCCGACGGTGAAACCCTTGAACGATTTCTCGACGATGAATGCGGTGATCCCTTTGTAACCCAATGCTGGATTGATATTCGCAAAGCAGATGAACACCGACGCTTCTTTGCCGTTTGTGATCCAGAGCTTCGATCCGTTTAAGACCCACTTGTCGCCTTTGTCTTCAGCGCGGAGTTTCAAGGCAAACGCGTCCGAGCCCGAAGTGCTCTCCGAGAGGCAGTAAGCGCCGACCCATTCGCGAGCCAATTTTGGAAGGTACTTTTCTTTGATGGCGTCCGACCCAAACCGAAGGAACGCGTTGGTGACGAGCGTGTTTTGCACATCCATCAAGACCGAAATCGAACCGTCGACACGTGCCAGTTCTTCGACAGCCAAGCAAGCCATGGTGAAGCTGCCGCCGGTGCCGCCGTATTTTTCAGGCGATTCGACGCCCATCAGTCCCATTTCAAAGAGCTTCGGCAGAAGGCTTGGCTCAAGTTGAGCGGCTTCGTCCATTTTGGAAACGAGAGGTTTGATCTCCGCTTCGGCGAACGTGCGCACAGCGTCGCGAAACGCGAGTTCATCTTCGCTAAGTGTGGTCAGAGCCGGGCGAGCGGAATCGAGAGCTTGTGACATGAAGTCCTCCGTAAGACATGGTTGCGGTGACGTTTTAACTCGTAGTAGTTTTGCGTCAAGTCGGGAATCAAAAACGACATGCGGGCCTTTCGGGGTCGAGAAAGATGACTATGGGATCGGAAAAACAAGTTTATCGCGTGTTGATCGCAAAACCGGGACTAGATGGGCATGACCGCGGAGCCAAAGTGGTGGCTCGAGGCTTAAGGGATTCCGGGTTCGAAGTGATCTACACCGGTCTTCACCAGACCCCCGAGATGGTTGTGCAGGCCGCCTTGCAAGAAGACGTCGACATTGTCGGGCTCTCGATTTTATCGGGTGCGCATTTGCCGCTGGTGCACGCCATTCAAGAGCGCATGCAAGAGTTGAAATTGGAAAAACCGATCTTCGTTGGCGGCATTATTCCGCCCGACGATGCCGCGACTTTGACCAGTCGGGGTGTCGCAGCGGTTTTTGGTCCTGGCTCTTCGATTCAAGAAATCTCAGACCGGATCCGCCAAATTCTTGGAGGAGCTTAAAGTGCGGCTGTTGAAGGCAAAGCTGATTCGGGCGCACGTGATGACGAGTCTCGTCTTGCTGGCCGTGCTTGGTACAAGTTTTCCGGCTGAGGCGCGCAGCAGTTTTCTGGAAAATCTGGGCCAAGGCATGGTGCGTAAAGCGGATGAGAAATATCAGTCACGCTGGACGCTTGCCGACTGGTTTGAAACTCAGCGAAAGACACGTCTTCAGGACATGTGGCTCGCCGGAAACCGGGGCGAGGATATTTACGATTTTGGCTTCGGTGGAAGTTTCGGCACAGTTTCGATTTTTTCGAACGGCTCGACAACCAAGACAGACGAAGTTGAGGGCCGTTCGGCCTATGTCTTGGCGTACGCCACCTTGGTTGGAATCGAAGCGCGTTACTGGGATTTTGCGCATTCTCAAGCGGGATCGCCTGAGGCCGAGCATGGTTGGCGGGTTGCGTTGGCAGTCCGTTTGATAGGGGACTCTCAGCAAAACACCAATCTGACCCTTTATGGAGGCTCTAGCTATCTACAAGACGGCACGGGCGACATCGCCAGAGCGCCCTTTGCTGGCGCGCGCGCCACGCTGTATCTGACCAAAGCATTTGGAATCGATGCGGCTTACGACTACCGGTTTGCGACAACGACGGAATTGGGTGCCGAACTTGAGGGGCGCCGCCTCGAGGCGGGTGTGTTTTTGGACTTCGCGTTTTTGCGACTGTTTGGTGTCGGAACGTGGGATTCAAGAGTGCGGAAATTTCAGGCGATTTCGTCTGAACGAAACCGAGAATCGATCGACGCCGGGTTGAAGCTTTTCTTTTGATCCGCTACGACTAGAGGGATGAAAAAACTCTCTTCGCTTTTTGCATGTGCTCAAATCACGGCCCTCAGTTTTTTGACGTCTGCTCTTTTGCCTTGGTCCGTGGCCACCGCACACGGTTTGCACGAACAGGCTCCTAAAAAAACGAATGGCACAACGACTGACAAAACGGCAAACGCGGCCAAGGCGGCCAGCGCGTCGCAGCTGTCGACGGCCACGCCAGAGGTGATCCGCAAAATTCGTCAGCTGACCTTCGAAGGTCCTCGCGCTGGTGAAGGCTATTTCAGTCACGACGGGAAATTGCTGATTTATCAAAGCGAGCGGCTGGCAGAAAATCCGTTTTACCAGATCTTCCTCCTCAACCGAGAAACCGGCACCACGGCGATGTTGTCTCCCGGTCATGGCAAGACGACGTGCGCGTGGGTGCATCCGTCCAAAGAGAAGGCTCTCTTCTCCAGCACGCATCTCGATCCGAAAGTGAAAGAAAAAACTGCGAAGGAGTTTGAAGAGCGAAAAAATCCCGTCAAGGGCAAGTACTCGTGGAGCTTTGACGAGACCTTTGACATTTTTGAGGCCCCAATTGCCGCCGCAGTCAAATCGGGTGGGTCGGTCTCGGAAAAGAGTCTGAAACGTCTGACAAAAGAGCTGGGCTACGATGCGGAGGCAAGTTATTCGCCAAACGGTTTGAAGATCGCATTTGCCTCGAACCGCGCAGGCTATAGCGAGACGCTATCGGCGGAAGAAAAAAAGATCTTCGACCAGGATCCGTCCTACATGATGGACCTCTATCTCATGAACGCCGACGGCTCGAACGTCGAGCGCCTGACCACGGCGCGTGGTTATGACGGTGGACCATTTTTCTCAGCTGACGGCACCAAACTCACGTGGCGCCGGTTTGCACCAAACGGGCAGTATGCAGAGATCATGGTGATGGATCTCAAAACGCGCAAAGAAACGCAGCTCACGAGCTGGAAAGCCATGAGTTGGGCGCCATTTTTTCATCCATCTGGCGACTACGTGATCTTCACGTCGAACAAACTTGGCTATTCCAACTTCGAGCTTTTCATCGTCGACACCGAGGGAAAAGGCGAGCCCGTTCGTGTTTCGCACTTGGACGGATTTGATGGGCTCCCGGTGTTTTTGCCAAATGGTCGCGAGATCTCTTGGACGAGACGAGATGAAAAAGGGGAATCCCAGATTTATCTCGCAGAATGGGATGATGGTTTAGCTCGCGAGCTTTTGGGCACAAGCCGTCAGGCACCGGTGCTGTCTGAGCTTTCGCGCGAGGTTCGTGTTGAGGATTTGAAAACGTGGGTCTCGTACTTGGCGAGTCCGGCGCTGAAGGGGCGTCGTCCGGGATCTCCGGAAGAACGGCAGTACAGCGAGGCCATCGGAAAGTCCATGCGCGCCATGGGATTGGAGCCACTATTTGGCAA
>CAKQVW010000060.1 GCA_934277865.1 uncultured Pseudobdellovibrionaceae bacterium
AGGCCCTGGATGATCTCCTGCAAGATTTCATACTCGCGAGGGGTGAACTCGATCTCTTCGTGCTCTTGCAAAAGGCCGCTCACTGCGGGACCCAGAAAAAGTGTGCGCCCCGAACGCACCGACTCGAGCGCGTGAGCAAGTAGCTCAGTCGACGAGGACTTCTGCATGATCCCTACAACACCCGAGCGCTTTGCCTGAAGCAACGTCGAGGGATTGTCGCAACTCGTGACCACGAGGATCTTGAGGTCCGTCCACATCTCCCTCAAGAGCTGAATCAACTCGAGACCCGACATATCCGGCAAGCCGAGGTCGACAATCACAAGATCCGGCCGCTTTTCTTGCGCCAGGCGCAAAGCCTCTTTGCCCGAACCGGCCAACCGCAGGGAGCGAAGGTGAGGGAGCGTTTCTTTGAGCGACGCATTTAGCCCTAGCTGCACGAAGGGATGATCTTCGCACGCCAGCACGTCACCAATGCGAAACTCCTGAAACGCGTTTAACATCGTCTCGCTTTCTCTCCTTCAAGCCGCCTTAGAATGAGCGTCCATCGACTTCATTTATCTGAAGCGACTTGAGGTCGATTCCATCCAAACAGCGCAAATTGATGGCCTTCACTTTTGTGCCGTCGGGAGCCTGTCCAGACGAGAACGGAGTCACTCCACATGTTTTGCAAAACGTATGATGGATGTTTTTCTTTCCGAACTGATAGTCCGTGAGCGCAGCCTCGCCCGAAACCAGCTTAAACGCCGTTTCCGGTACAAATGCGAGGAGGCTTCCCTTCTTTTGACAAATCGAACAGTTGCAGCTGATGGCCTGAGTGAATTCACCTTTCGCCTCAAATGAAACAGCCCCGCAATGACAACTTCCACGATGTTTACTCATCACTCATCTCCTGGTGAAATTCTTACGAGAGAAAAGCATGCAATCCCTCAGCGTATGAATCAATATCTAGCTGGGTTGTTTACAAATCCCGGCCCGAATCTTCACGCGGCGGTCTAAACCGACTAAAATGCCGCCCATGGGATTGAGAGCGTGGACAGCAGCTGGGATTCTCACAACCGCGACCGCACTGGCCGCGTCAGGGGCTGCTACGGATCTCAGGACCCTCAATGAAGCTCACCCGGCGTTTGGTTCATGCAAAAACGGCCATCCGAAGTTTCCTCAAGAACACTTCCGCATCTCAACAGACGAGTGGCCGCTCTACGCCTGGACGACAGAACCATTTGATCCCGAAAAACCATCCGTGTTGTTTTTCAATGGAGGCCCCGGCCAGTCTTCTCATGGTCAGACTTGGACACTTGATGGATGGAACGTGATCTTTTGGGATCAGCGCGGCATCGCGTGCTCCAAGCCAGAATATTTCTCCAGCTACCTCGATCAATTTAGCTATTCAATCAGCGGGACGGCTGACGATGCATTGAAAGTCCTCGACCTCTATGGCCTTGAGGAAGTCAGCCTGCTTGCCGTCTCCTATGGCACAGCGCCGGCAACGGTCTTTGCCCATCGCTTTCCAGACCGCGTGCGCTCGATTGTTTTGGAGGGCACACTGGCCAACGGTTCGCGAGAGCTGCACGATCTTGCCCATGCACAAAAAATTCTGATCCGATTCTTCGACGATCTCACACAAGAAGACCAAGACCGACTGCGGTCGTGGTCGAAGCTCCCAGGCATTTCTCCCACCTGGTTTTCTCGTGTGGGATACTATTTCCTCACTCTGAACGACGGCCTTTCTAAATTTGAACTCTTCCTCGACCGACTTGCCGAGATGGGCGTTCCCGATCCGTCATTCTTCAACAACTTTGGCGACCGCGCATTTGAAGACGACCCGCTAGGATTCAGCGCCGTCGTCTTTGCCGCCATCGCCTGTGGGGAGCTTTCGCAAGGCATCGATGGATCGACTTCGGGCCTCGTTCTTACCGACCATTCGCTCTCCCCGACGGAAGACAACAGCGCCAAGCTGCTCTGTGCAAAATACGGGTTCTCCAAAAAACGAGACTTCCTTGCATCCAACTTTCCGATTGTAAAACCAGTCATCTATTTCCAAGGTGTGCTCGACGGCGCAACTGAAGCCACGCAGGCCATTGAACATTTTCGGCAGGTTCCTCAAAACGGCGCAAGCCTCTACCTGCGAATCGACGGCGGACACAGCCCACTTCTGGGAGAAATCACAGATGGGTTTTCCAACCAACCCAGTCTTCAGCAGCGATACCGAAAGTATCTCTCACAGGCGCTTCTCGGCGAGGAACCCGATCTTTCTGCCGAAAACACGGCCGTTTGGAAACACGCAAGATCTCCTGGGCCGGACCAAGAATAGCCTCACTTTTGTCATCACTGATCAAATCCAAGGCGTTTCATTTTGATACGGTCATAATTCTCACGTCGATTGCTTATTCGCTGCCGGCAATCCATTCCACTATCGCAGCAAAACGTCTCACCATGAGACGTGGCTCGGTTGCCGTTTCAACCCGGTCAAATTCTTGCTTTCTACTTAGCCAAACAAAGATGCGGAGGCCCAAATGCTGTTCGAGAAACAGAATTTCTTCAAACTCACGGTTTCAACTTCGGCTTTGATTGCTTCTACACTGCTCGCGACATTTGGATCTTCACTTGCTCACGCGCAAGTGTCCAAGATGCGATCGACCTCGGTTCCGGCCCACCTTTCTCTCGATAAGGGCGAGACGATCGTGCTAACTGACGCCGATCAGAAGAAGGCCGATGTCGAGTTTAATCAAAGGCGCCTCCTGCGGTTTCACCAGCTCTGGAACCTCTACCTTATTCGAAATGAACAAGAAGCGCGCGACCTGAAGGCCGAGTTCGAAGGCTCCTTCCAGATGGACTCCGAGGCGCCGATGGCGGCAGAGCTTGAAGCAGCCGAGCGAGAAAATCGCGAACCCCAGGTCATCGACATTCCTTTGAGCAAAGAGACATCACGTCTCAAAGCCGCCACTACCAAGAAAGACGACTTCAACACCGCCGCACGGAAAGAATCTGATACAACTCGACTTGGAATGATGCACGCCGGGATGCCGCCTGAGGCCGTCAGCGATGCCATTCGTCACAACTCGAAGATCCTCGAGAAACGACTGCGTGAAGAGACTCGACAAGGTGGCGAACGCGCGGAAAAAGCTCAGGCCAACCTCGAGTACCTGCGAAAGACGCTGCTTCCCAAACTCGACGATCGCCAATACTTCGGAGTCTCGCCGAAGGCATTCTCACAAGAATTCAACAAAGTTGTCGGTAGCGGGACAACTCGCTAGCTTCACGCCACGCTATTGAACAAGGCCATAACAAAATCTGTGACGTTTCCAGGAAGAGCTCTTGCGAACCGGAAGGAAAGCTCGAACTCATCGTCTGGTCGACGGATCATGGACAACGCCTTGGCTTCCGGATCATTGATGATATGCAAGCCCGTGCACTCTTGGAACGCCGACCAAGCCTGTGGGTTCTCCTGAAGCACCTGCACAACTTTGTAGACCGCCGACAGCACGGTTACCAAGTTGATGATCTCGTCGACCGGATGAGTTGTCGGGTCCTCTTCAAAAAATAGCCGAGCTGACCAGTTCTGACGGATCTGTTCGCAGACAGCCGTAAGTGCTGCGGTGGCTTCCGCATGTGTTGCCTTCTTCCCAAACGGAGAGCGCGCCATCGCGCCATCCGTCAAGAACGGCAACACAAGATGTGCACCATAGAACGTCACGGTGGATACTTCGGAAACGTCGACAAGTAGGACCGCACTCTTCGGGGAAAAGGCAGCCTCCGAACTCAGCGCCATGACGTGATTTTTCAAGGCGACGGGCCACCCTCTAGCGACAGCGCGTGACTTGGTCACGATCTCGACGGGTCCCAATGCTAAACGTTCGGATTCGCTCAGCGACTTCAAAAATCGCCAGTAGTTACCGAGCATTTCAGAAGTCGCGACAGGCTCGACAACATTGAAGATGTGCTCGGACGACTGCGGTTCCTCTTGCCTAGCCACGTTTTTTGTATTGCTCATGCTTTCTCCCCTATGATGCCGCGAGTCCCACAGAGGCCGATTCGTCCGAGTCGCCCCCGCTCGCTTTCAAGAGCGCCTCTTGCGCGAGACGCCTTAAGCTTGGATGTTTGGAGGAAACAGACTTCACCTTCTTTTCAAGTTCCATAAATTCGGGGTGCGTTCTCAAATAAACCGTGTCTCGACTGGCGTGATGTCCCGCGATTTCGCCCCACACAAATACACCGCCGCCAAGCTGCACCAGATCTTGCGACTCCAAAAGACTTCGTGTTCGTTTTACGACGTCTTTGGATATCTCGATTTTTCCAACAAAGACGAGAGCGTTTGCGGCAACTCGCGGATTCGGAGAGTCCAATAACTCACGATTGAGTTCCGCATATCCGGTCGAGCGGAACGCTTCCATTGCCTCAATGGTGTTGGCAACTACGCGATGGTCAGCATGTTTTAAGAATTTCCCAAGAAGTCGCCCCATATCCTCTTGGAAAGAGTTTGCCGGAATGATTCGCGGCAAAGAGCCAATTAAGCTCGCTAGGTTCTTGGAAAACTCCGAATCAAGCGCCGAGCGAACCTCCAGCGCGTCCTGTAATAGCGAAACAACTCCTGTCGCATACTCCGGTGTGCACTTGGTGACTTGCACCGATCGCAAGAGACTGGCGATATCCGGTGAGACGGAAGATTCGGCATTCATCACGGCATGACGGAACAGCGCCACCAACTCGTGCTCGCGGCGATAGTCGTGAAGGACAACATCGTCCGACATTTCCGAAGACAACACCTGATCAAGAGGTTTGTGGCCAAGATAGCGGAAAATCACTCGCTCACCGTCAAGGCCCTTCAGGGTCGCGCGGAAAGCTTCATCAAATCTGACTCCTCCGTGCAAGAGCGAGACGTGCCGCGAGTCGAAATGAATGGTGTTTTCATTTTTCTCACTGACGTGGCTCAATACCCGTGTGGTTTCGATCAACGGCGCACCGGCCAACGAAAATCCATTTAGCAATGGACCAAATCGAATTGTCCCATGGGCCAAAGACGTCTTGATGCGGAAGTCGTAGGGTTGGTCCTGTTTCGAAGTTCGGTTGTGGATCCGCTCGGCAACTTCGCCCAGCTCAGCAGCACAAGCCAAAGCCGCCGTGAAGGAATTGCGATGAAACTCATCTTTCAGGTAGAAAATGATCTCATCGCCGACGAACTCATGAATCAATCCCTCATAGCGGCTAATGACATGGGATGACTCGGTGAAAAACTCGTTAATGGTATTCAGGAACTCATCCTGTGGACGAGAATGAAAGATTCGGGTGAAATCGTTGATGTCAGTTCGGACCAAAGTGCAAGCGAAGTCATAGGGAGGTTTACGACCTGATTGCAGTTCGGACTTAAGCGATGGCAACACCTGCGCTCCAAGCACCCGATTCACGTGTGAAAGCCGCTTCACCGTATCTTGGTAACCTGCAAAACCTTGCTTAAGAATCTCGGCCTCTTTTGAAAGAGACTGCATGTCTTGAAGGCCGCGCAAGCCTTTGCTGCGAATCACGCCCACAATCTTAAAGAGATCGCGGAAGGTGAACAGGAAAACTCCGAGAACCACCAGAATCGTCAGAACAAATATTCTTCGGTCTTCATCCTTCACACGGTCGTTGATTTCTTCAAAAAAGGCTTCGCGATTGAGGTTAAACCCCACTTTAAGTCGACGATCGTCGCCGAGGTCGGTTTCTAAAAAACGGAAATCTTCAATTTTTTCTACCCTGGCAGATGCCGGTCCACGCACCGAAGGAACCGCTTCAAACTCGGATCGAAACTCCCAGACCTTGTCCGGCGGATGAGTCGCGGCCAATGTTCCATAGGCTTCTTCCGAGAGCGGGCGCACGGAATTAAATAACACGACTTCGTCGCGGTAGGTGATCATGTAGAAATCAATCCAACGCACTCGAATCGCGTCTGTCAGATGCCCCTCTAGAACATCTTGGCGACCGGTGGAAAGAAATGTTTCCGTCATTGTTGAAAGAACGCGAATATCACGCTCACGTTTTGTGAGCACAATCTCAAAACCTTTTAGTTGTGTCGAACGCACGTCCATTCGGTACTGCAGGTAGTACACAGCGACGAGGACGAAGGCAAAAATGAGGAATATCGGCTTTTTCTTCATCAAGTCTCTAATCACACGGAGTTTTCATTGGACGTTCTTGACCGGCATACTTGTAACAGGTCTGCACGCCACGCTTGGAGCCCACGATCGAACCGTTTGCCCGAATCACCTGAATACGTTTGTCGATGAGAGCTTGCTGAACTGAAATCTCGTTCAAACGAGGCTCGAGATCTCGGTACCTCATCCGCAACAGAATCTCGAGGTCAAAGTTTGCCGGCGCACGCACCGACTTTGCCGCAGCGTTGGCGGTCACCGATTTTCTGGTAGCACTGGACCCGCTAAGGGATCCACCGCCAGAGGCCGAAGCGCCTGCCCCACGGCCACCTTCACTCAAACTCTTGCCTGCGCCCTCTCCGCTATGTGCAGACCGTGCACCTTTGTCTTTTCCCTGACTTCCAAACGCCGAAGGTACAGTTGCCGACGAACCGACAGAAAGACCTCCGTCAGATGATCCACCCGAGCCAGAGGCCACCGAACTTGCGGAAGCCAGGATCAACGAATTCCCACTTGCGAATGGGTTTTCAATTTTCACCGATTGTGCCTCTTCTCGTTTTGGTCGAAATGCGAGGAACTCCGCATCGCCACCTTGCTCCACGCGCGATCGACGGTCGCGTTCACTGGCGACCGCCCTCGGAAGAATGGAGTTTCTGAGATCGCGAAGCCCTCTTGTCGTCAGTCCGGCAACATCGGTGGCCCGTCGGTAGGTGCGATCCACAACGCTGCGTGCGCCCCCAGGGGTTGTCACTTCACTGACCGGAAGAGGAGATCGATTTGGATTTCGTGGTCGCGCCGGATTTGCGACCACACTGCTGTCCCCGCCAGGCGCCGAATTGCCGCCAGCGGCACTATCCAAATCATTTTTACCCGGCACCACCAAGCGTATACCGGGACCACCCGGCGTCGCCAGATCTCCCGTTCCCGTAGCAGGAGGTGGCGTCGTTTCCAAACGCGGGACCTCACCTGTCGAGGTAGAGCCAGGAGATGGGCGAACAGGCGCCGACGGCTCTCCGATCTGAATACCAGATGTGCCTTCGCAGTCTTCTGAGTCATTTGCCACGGCCGTCGCCACACCGAAAATGGCGAGAATTCCCTTTGCATAGCGAGCTGGCCAAGTTTCAGGGGTAACACGGGCCGAGACGCAAAGGGCCGGAGAACCGGGCTCGGCTGGATCGACAGAAAGTTTGATCAACGAATGTGCGACAGCTGTCGCCATCTGATTCTGGAATGAAGAACTTTTACCAAGAGCCAAGCACTCTCTGCGCTTGGGCGCCGGAACATATTTTCGACATTCTTTGCTAAAGAAATCGGCCGTGTAATCCGCGATGTGGCGAGTCCACTTTTCCCGACACGCGACTTCGGATTCCGCTCTCACACACTTGGTGAATTCTTCGTTACTCAAGAGGCCTCTCTCGAAGAGAGATCCCTTCTTGTAAACATCCAGCCCAAGAACAAATTTACGATAGAGGTCGTTGGTGTAAGGGTCATCAAACTTGCCATAGAGGTCCGAATAGATTGGATCCATCAGACCGGATCGCGCCAAAAATGTTTCAAGCTCTAAAAACCGGCGCTCTCTCAAGACGAGATTGTCGAGCTTCGCGCAAGCTGACGGCCGATCGTCTGTCGGCTCACCACAACAAGCTTGCGCCGCGTGTGTCATCTCCTCGGACGAGATCCCCGCCACATGAATCAGCTCATGGAAGAGCGCATTCTTGTAATTAAACGAACTTCCCTGTGCCGTTTTGGTTTTTCCCTGGTCAGCCGCTGTCAGCTGCACTTTGATGTGCTTCGTATCGGGGAATATGAATGCGGGCTTCGAAATTCCCGCTTGCCCCGAGCGAAAATCACACTGGATCGGTCGCTGAACACCACTTCCGCCATCGAGACTTTGCAGGAAGTGCATCTCGATTTTCGCCGCGACTTGCCCCAATCCGGAAAGCTCCAAGCAGCGCAGGTATCGTCCGCGAGTCGCGGTCGATGGCAGCGGCTCACCTTTAGAGCTCGACATCATAACCTCGGACAGCGCCGACGAGAGCGCCTTGAAATTGGATTCCTGACCTGGCTTTCGACAAGACTCATCGAAAATCTTCGCTGTCGAAAGTCGCTCCGTCAGTTTATCGGTGTTGTCGTTGAAGTCATATTTCAGTGCCTTCCACCAGCTACGCTGGAAAGAAGCCAACCGACCAATGGCGGTTTCATCCGACACACAGCTCAGATCTGGTCCCCATGTCTCCGCTTGGTAGCTGCGCCAGCTTTCCTCATCTGCGAGGTCGACTCTTGACCTGCCCGCCTCAGGAACAGAGGAAGCTGCCGCCGCGACACTTACATCCATCGATACCGGTGCAACTGCATCAGTTGCTTCAAAGTTCGCTGGCGCATTGCCTTCCATATTCAAGACTGCGTCTGGCGTGAACAATCGCGACTTCAGTAAGGAATATCGACGACCATTCGGATCAAGAACGTAGGTCGCCTCGAGACGGCCGCTTTTGGTCTTATCGCTGACCACCAAACGCAAGAACCGCCCACGATAAGGCTGGGAAGCCGTGATCGTCTTGTTGTCCTTGGTGACTTCTAAAAAATCGACGGTGCCGTCACCATTCTCGTCCATTTGTAGTTCGCTAAATCCGCGACCTGAAATGAACAACCGACGGACGCGACCAGACTCATCTCGCTTTTGCCGAATCTGTGCGACTCCCTGCTTTGTTTGCACGGTGGCCCCGAGAAGCGACTCAACTTCTCTACGGAATGTATCGGATGTCTTTGCTTCGGCAACTTCTGGTGACGCCCATAAGACCGACACCAAAACACCAAGAAGCCATGAGAATCCGACTGACTGCCGAACGGACCGAAGCATTACAAACCCCACAAAAGGCGTTTTCCGACTTCTTCCGTATCGGTCGATTGTCGACCCGAATTGAGACTCGACCTTCGAATAGCGAGAATTTCTGTGCAAACACCGGCTGTCTCAGAATGAGACGGTCACCAACCCGCGGGTTCCGCCTTCACGACAACCTGGTTGATCTGGCCGAAAATGGACTGCCCGGCAGAATTCTTCATCTCCATTTGAATACGGTCGCCCACTTTCATGAACGGCGTTTTCACGGCGCCCTCGTTGATCTGCTCGATCATCCGCTTTTCCGCAAGACACGAGCTACCCATCTCCGGGTTTTCGTTGGAAACCGTTCCGCTGCCAATGATCGACCCCGCCCCCATGGTGCGAGTACGTGCTACGTGCGCGATCAGCTGACCAAAATGAAAGTGCATCTCACTGGCGTTGGCTTTTCCGAAAAACTGTCCGTTGTAAGTCACGTTCAGCGGCAAGTGAATCCGTCCATCTTTCCAAGCGGGACCAAGTTCATCTGGCGTGACCGCAAACGGAGCAAACGCAGATTGCGGCTTGCTCTGGAAAAATCCGAAGCCCTTCGCCAATTCCTCGGGGATCAATCCGCGCAGCGAGACATCGTTCACAATCATCAAAAGCTTGATGTGTTTAAGAGCATTCTCTGGCGAAACACCCATCGGCACATCATCAGTCACCACAGCGACTTCGCCCTCGAAGTCCGTACCATGCGCGAAGTCCAACTGCGGAATCGGATCATTGGGCGCCAAGAAGTCGTCACTCCCGCCCTGATAGATCAATGGATCATGATAAAACGAGGGAGGCATTTCGGCTTTACGCGCCATGCGCACCAGTTTCACGTGATGCAAAAACGCCGAGCCATCGGCCCATTGAAAGGCGCGCGGCAATGGCGAGTGAAACTTCGTTTGATCGACGACGAAGGCCTGTGTCGCCAAAGCGCCAGCCTCCAAATCCTTCGCGAGCTTTTCCAAAAGCGGCTGCGAGGCCGACCATGTCTCAACGGCCTCACGCAAACTAGAAGGTGGGTTCTTGCCTGCTGGCAGAAGCGAGCCAAAGGCTGCACGGTCAAGGGCCGCAACTTTGACGGCCTTCAACAAGTCGCGGCTCACAACGCAGAGATCTCCATCGCGCGATTCCGACTTCAAACTTCCCAACTTCATCTTTTGCTCCTTGGTGCAGCATCACGTATAACACAAACATGAAAGAATTTGCTCTCTATAGCTATTTCCGAAGCTCTGCGTCCTACCGTGTCCGCATTGCCCTGGGGCTCAAAGGGATCGATTACGAATACCGCGCCGTTCACCTGCTCAATGACGGCGGCGAGCAATTAAAAACGGACTACGCCGCGCTAAATCCCAGCCGCGAAGTACCCACGCTGGTTCACCGGAAAGATGGGAAAGAAATTCTCATCGGTCAATCCGTCGCGATCGTCGACTATCTTGATCGCGTCGCGCCTTCTCCCCTGCTTTTTCCACAGGATGCCGTTCAGCGCGCGAAAGTCCTACAAGTGTGCGAAGTCATCAACAGTGGCATACAGCCACTTCACAACCTACGAGTCCTGAAAACGTTGACGGCAAAATTTGGTGCAAGCGAAGAGCAGAAAAACGAATGGACTCGCCATTGGCTGCAGTACGGCCTCGAAACTTTGGAACAACTGATCTCGCCGACAGCCAAGACCTTCAGCTTTGGCGAGGAGCCGGGTGCAGCGGATTGTTTCCTCATTCCCAACCTCGCAAACGCGGATCGTTTTCAGGTCGATCTCGCAGCTTTCCCGACATTGCGTCGCGTTCGCGAAAATTGCGAAAAACTACCGGCATTTATTCAAGCAAGCCCAACCAAAGTCCCGGACGCTCCGAAAACCTAGGGCGTTTCAAGACGAGACATTCCTCGTGATACAGGTCGAGCCTTCCGGCTTTCCGTTCGGCCTGTTGGAAGTTTCCTCAAAATAGCCCCATCATGAGAAGAATATCAGGTGGGGACATTCTCATGAAAACTGGCCTCTGGCGTCGTCTATCTCACTCACAGAAACTGATTTTGCTATTCTCAATTTCGGGAGTCGCCCTCGTTGGACTCTTTCAAAATTGTGGAAGCGGATTCGCCGTGGATCCAAG
>CAKQVW010000061.1 GCA_934277865.1 uncultured Pseudobdellovibrionaceae bacterium
CGTTCATGTGCGAGATCGATGTGGTCTTTTGTAACGATCGACTGTGGGTTATGCATGCATGTGCCTTGGCTTCGGCTCAGCTCACCTTTGGAACATTCGTAAATTCCGCCGGCCACGCTTGCGGCACCATGGAAGAGTGCCGAGTGAGCGACATGCAGCTGCACGGCCATAAATCCACCAGAGGAGACTCCTGAAACTGTCACGCGGCTTGGATCGAGGTTCAGAGAGGGAAGCGCCTCGGTGGCGGCTGCGACTGGTTTGGGTCTCCAGCCTGGAAATGGAAACGGAAAGTCGATGGTCGTTGTTGCGGCCGCGGGTGTGAAGGTGGAAGTTGCGAGAAGAAAGAGGCCGCTAGCGATAAACGAAATAGGACGGCCAAAGCGTGAAGACTTAAAAAGCGTTTTCATGCGCCCAAGGGTAGAGGCCCCTTGGGGGTAGAGTCATCTGTTGCTGCGACGAGAGACACGACAACTACTGCATATATTTGTTGGAAGTACTTGTTTGAACTAGAGCAGTCGCTCCGTTTTTTAAGACCTACAGAACCGAGAACACGCCCGAGAAGTTGACGGTGGTCATGTCGCCAGTAAGTCGGGTGACAAAACCTTGAAGGTAGGGCGCAAAGTAAATGTCGCGAGTGACGGCGTAGCCGAACCCGAGTCGCAACGTCACGGTGCGATTCCAAAGTGCAAAGGCATCGTCAACTCCGCGAGGATTGTAAATCGAAAATCCAGCCGATGTGTTCATGTTGAACTTGTCGGTGAAGTTGTACTTAAAGCCTGGGTAAAACGAGATCGAGTACTGCGACGCCAGGCCATCTCCGCCTGATCGAGTTGGGCCAGGGCGATGAGCGCGAGTGAAGATCCAATAGTTAAGTGCCGTGTCGAAGGACAGCGCGAGTTTTGTATCGGCAATGCCGTAGACGAGCGAGTTGTCCCAAGACACTCCACCGACTTGGCCGATGTTGGTGTAGTTGGGAACAGTGGAGATGGTGAACCCAGGCGAGTTTCGCATCTGCAGCTTTCCGCGTCGGCTGGAAAAGTCGTAGCTCATGAACGGATTGTTGGTATCGGTGCGTGTCCATCCATGAAATGGCTTGATAAAGGAGATTCCTGTTCCGGCTGAAATCGAACTGTCGGAAGAAAGACGGTAACGAAGCGAAACGGATCCTTTCATCGCTTGTGTGTAATTTCCCACCGACCCGTCTGGATTGGGCTGATCAGGCGCCGAGAGATCGCCAAGAGTTGGACCAAAATACGAGACGCTGCCGCGGATGCTGAGCTTAGAAAGTGATCCCGCATCGGCCTTGAGCTTGGCATCTGTCAGTGTGCCGCTTTCCTCGTACTTTTTCAGACCAAGAGCCGAAGTTGTATCGCTGGTCACCGTTGCTGCAGCGGGAGCCGGGGCCAGCACAGAAGTTGATGTTGTGGCCTGGGCCGGCAAGGAGAGGAGAGCGACTGCTCCCAAAAAAACGAAAACGGAAACTTTAGAATGCATAATGGGCCTCCCCCTCGAGGTGATTTGGATGGAGGCTTAGTGGCTTGGGAAAAGCGGAGCAAGTGCCTTGATCAGAACCTAACACTTGCCGTTCTGCGGCGAGAGGCAAGAAGCCTCTAACCTCGATAGATTCATCGTCGCAGTCGAGCTGGCCAGCCTTGCTTAAGGAATGGCCAGTAGAGGTCGGAGGGAAATTCTCCGTCCTGCAAAGGCACATACAGGGTCCGTTGGAGGCTTCCACTGCAGAACGTGAGGGTGCCTGGCGGAATCTCGTGGATCAGGGCCAGGGGTGTCCTCTCCCTGGCTTCACCCATCAGCAGGACACTGGCGGCTGCGAGCCCGTCGGCGACGTTAACCTTCGTCATCTTGAGTGGGCGGCCAAAGAGGTCGAGTTCTCCAACGTGATCACGAAGGGCGTGGAAACCAGCACTACCAAGCGCCACGCCTGTGACGCCATAGCGGAGAAAGCCCGTGTGTGAATCGGTCAGGATCACGCCAAAGTTTTTAAGGTTGAAGTGCTGAGTCAGCCTGCGCTGAATCTCGAGAGCCGAACGATTTGGATCTTGGGGAAGCAAGATGAACTCGCCGGTTTCGCTGTTTGACTCGTCCAGGCCGGCGGACGCGAGAAACAGGTTCTCTTTCACCGCGAGGTGCGAACCGTAGGCGACTTCGCCCAGGTGCACATCGGCTTCAGATTTCACCCATTCGACTTTGCTCTTTTGCTGAGAGCTGACGACACGATTTTCGGCAAGACTCACGATCTTCGATGTGACACAGAGCACGGCTCCTTCGAGCTGTCCGGCAACGGGTAACAGCGCCTCCGTCAAGAAGTCATGGAGGTTTGAGCCTGCGTGGAAAACCGGAGTCGTAAGAGTTCGAATTTTCATAGGGTGATCATAGGGAAACTTGCGTTAGCAGTCAAAAGCACTACAATCGATTCCAACCACAAATCGGTTCCAGGAAGGTGCGACATTATTCGATTCGGTCTGTCTCTTTCTCGTTTTTCGTTGGCGCTGGTTTTCACACTGGGTGCGATCTCGTCTGCACTTGGCCAAGACCGGGCCGTTGCGCAAGACTCGGCCTCCAGTCTGCCGGTGGTGTTGGTCGACAAGAAAAAGTACGAGATGCACTTGGCCCACTACAAAAATGGCTTGGAGATTTTTAAAACCTACAAAGTGACGATCGGAAAAAATTCCGGCGACAAAGAACTCGAAGGTGATCAGAAAACTCCAGAGGGGATTTATCGATTCTCCGCACGGTATGGGCGAGAAAATTTGAAGGCCAAGTTTGGCGCGATGGCATTTTATATCGATTATCCCAACACCTTCGATCGCCGTCAGAAGAAGACGGGTTTTGATATCATGCTGCACTCCACAAACGACCCAGAGCGTTTGGCACGACCGCAGGACTCCGATGGATGTATTGTGGTCGACGATGAACGAATCAAGGATATCGCCAATTACATTCGAACGCCGATCACCACCGTCGTGATTTACGACGAACTCAAGCCCGAACATTTGAAGCCAGAAACGGACCAAGATTTGGTCGCGGCCTTTGATAGATGGTTGGCCGCTTGGTCGGGTAAGGACATCGAGGCCTACATCGGCTCCTACGTACAAGATTTTACGTACGAGAGGATGAATCGCGATCAGTATCGTGCTTATAAAGAGAGCCTGAATCGCAAGTATGAGACAATCGATGTGAAGGCGACGAATCGCCGGTACTTCCGGCACCCCAAATATGACCTTGTGACTTTCACACAAGAATACTCTTCGACGTTCAAAGGCGGACGAAAGGCATTTGTCGCGCGCGGGCAAAAGCGAATCTACTTTATGAAAGAAAGCGGACAGCGAAAGATCTTTTCGGAAGAATTCTCACGTTACTAAGTTTGGGAGCGAGATCATGGAAGTAAAAGGTATTGCAGCATTCGATCCGAAGTCGGCCCTCGGGCCCTATCAGTTCACGCGTCGTGCACCTCGTGCAGATGATGTCGTCATCGACATCAAGTTCTGTGGAATTTGTCACTCCGACATTCATCAAGCCAAAGATGAGTGGGGCGGATCCAAGTATCCCATGGTGCCGGGGCACGAGATTGCAGGCGTGGTATCTGCGGTCGGTGAAAAGGTGCAAAAGTTCAAGGTTGGCGACCGTGTCGGTGTCGGCTGCTTTGTTGACTCCTGCAGAACGTGTTCGTCTTGTGAAGCTGGCCTCGAACAATACTGCCAGGGCGGGATGACGGGGACTTACAACTCGGTCGAACGTGATGGGTCACAGGCGACACAAGGTGGTTACTCGACGAAGATTGTCGTCCACGAAGACTACGTCTTGAGAATTCCCGAGAACCTCCCGCTGGATGCGGCGGCTCCCTTGCTGTGCGCCGGTATCACGTTGTATTCACCGCTTGCGCACTGGAAAGCCGGACCTGGAAAAAAGGTGGCGATTGTGGGTATGGGTGGGCTTGGTCACATGGGAGTTAAAATCGCGGCGGCCATGGGGGCTGACGTCACGGTACTCAGTCACTCGATGCGAAAGCAGGAAGATGCCAAGGCGTTTGGTGCAAAAGAGTTTTTTGCGACGTCGAATCCAGAAACGTTTCAGAAACTTCGGGGGAAGTTTGATCTCATCATCAACACGGTTTCTGTCGGAGTCGACTGGAATCAGCTTCTGGGGCTCTTGCGTTTAGATGGCTCGTTGGTTGTCGTTGGCATTCCAGAGGAAGCCGTTCCAGTTGGCGCGTTCTCGTTGATCGGCGGAAGACGTAGCCTCGCCGGGTCATTGATCGGTGGAATTCGCGAAACACAGGAGATGTTGGATTTCTGCGGCAAACACGGCATCGTCTGTGAAATCGAAAAGATTTCTGCAAGCGATGTGAACAAGGCCTATGAACGCGTGGTGAAAAGTGATGTTCGCTACCGTTTTGTCATCGATACGGCGACCATTTAAAGTTTCCCAGGGGGGGTAAAGCCCCCTCAGGGTTTTACCAGAACTTAGAGATGTTTTTCGATTTCCGATTGGATCTGATCGGCGCCCCAGACTCCGTTTCCATCGACACACGTGCGGATGGTAAACAGGCCGTTTGCAAACTCCATGTCGCCTGAAGTTGGGATCATCTTGATGCCCTTGAGCTTCTCGCGAACCGCTGTTTTTCCCATATCGTCTGCGCAGATCTTGGTAAAAGCTTCGGTGATTTTATCAAAACAGTTGCTGGTGATCTTTTTGCTCTCGCACACGTGGTTGATGTTCGAGTGGTTTTCAATGGCGCCCCAGTCGAAGTCGAGAGTGACATCATAGCCGAGAATGCCTTTGATTTTTTCGGCGAAAGGTTTGAATTCTTGCTCTTGAGCGGCAGCAACGAGTCGACGTTCAGCTAATCCCATTTTTCCCCCTTGAGGGGATGTCTAACAACATTCGGTTTTTTTAGATTTCTAAAGAGCCGCTTCGATTGCGGATTTCACAGACTCAAAGTTTACTTTGGTTCCTTTGCAGTCACTTGGAATCCGAAGAGTTCTCTCATGAAAGCTGGTTTCCAAAGCAGACCCCGCACTGTAAGTCAGAGCGATTGTTTTGACCGATGCAATGGCTTCTCGCCCCAGGTTGTCGGAGTTCAACGAGCGAAATGCGGCGAGAACTTCGTTTGCCAGTCGACGCAGATGATTGAACTCAAGCCCGGACTGCGGGAACTCGTCCCAAGAAACGACAAGCTCGATATTTTTTCCGAGATCGGACATGGCTTTCGCCCAAAGTTCGGGGATTTCGCGTTTGGCTTGAAGGCGTGAAAGGGGGTCTTCGTGCAAAGGTGCCGCAACGTTGCCAAAGGAAATCAGATGTGTCCAGGCAGTCGGTTCGTGCAGGCGAAGTGCTGCGATCGAGCCGCAATCAATATAGGTCAACTCTTTGACCGGATTGTTGGAATGGAAGTTATGTCCCGAGCCTTCAAACGTTTCAATTGCCGCCAAAAACCGATGGTTGCGCTGCATGACCTTGATTGGCGTTCCCTTTAGCGTCTGACCGGAATTAAGAAAGAGTTCGAACACCGGCAGCCGTTCGCCTTGAGCGGCACGTTTGGCGTGTTCAGCAAAAAACTCGAGTACATAGCCGGGCTCGGCCAATTCAATCGCATCTAGGAGATGCGCGTAGCGACCTGACATCGTGTCTACCTCGTCTGATTTCGGGGAGTCGGAACTTCCCGATTAGGCCACGAAGCGTTTGTTCGGACATACTTCGCTAGAAAAATCTGGGCTCGCCCAGACCAGCTCATGGCGATCGCCAATTGGCTGATACCCCGCCATAATAGTCGCCATTTCCGCTGTTCAATTTTAATTCTGCTGAATTCGCCATACGTAGGTTGAGTCAGAGCAAGATCGAAACCACGTCGCAAACTGGCTCAGCGTGAGAAAACAAAGTGGTTAAGAGAGGATAGCGGCGTTTCATTATGAAACATTTGTGAGGCGGGGTGCCAGATTCTTGAACCTGGTTGATCGCTAGACAGAGTGTGAGGCCTCGCACTAGATGTCGGAAAACCTGTAGCGAATCCCACGTCCAGCACCTAGTCGCTGAAGAAGGTTCTCTTCCGTCGCCCAGCTTAAAAAGTAGCGAGCTGTACGATCCGCAATTTGCAATTGGGCAGCGACGTCGTGCACAGAAAATGCCTTTCCCTTGAGGGGCGAGAGGCTTTCGAACCAAAAGTGATAGAGCTGATATTGAGTTGGCTCTTGGGCTGTCGCAGAGTCCTGACGCAAATGATCGTGGTATTGGAAGCCATATTGGTCGTCCGGCGCTAGGCGATAGCCATCACGGTTGTTGAGGATATCCAGCGGAATTCCGTTTTCGTCGAGCCACGCTCGTAGCCGGTGAATGAGGAAGGCAATGCGTTGGGGGCTCGAGGCGTAGTTAAAATGTTCACCTGGATAGATTGAGGAGTGAAGAGATCCCACCATAAAGGGACGATAGAGATCGGACGTCAGAGTTTTAAGCGCCTTGTGCAGCACACGCTCTTTGGGAAGCCTGACATCGCTTCGATCAACTTCGCTTGGATGGACTTCGCTTGCGGAACGTAAATCAAACACCCGCGAGGGTGGTGGAAGTCCTAAAAGTGTCATGCTGTATGTGGACGGAATTTTCAGCCAGTCCGACGTGGTTTCACGAATTCGTTCCCGATAGGAACGGTAGGGCGTCCCGAAGTACACCTTTAGCATCAGAGCTGGATCCTTGCGTGCGAGCGCGAGGTGATAGTCACAATCACGAACGGTTTCCCAGTGGTTGATTCGAGCTGCGTGCGATTGAAGTGCCAAGGTGGCGTCTTGCGTGAGTTGGCTATTTGGAGTTTCGCGTAGACGTGCGATGGTCAGCCACTTCTGAACAAATAGGTCATCCTCGGTACTCGCGAGTTTTTCCAAAATTTCTCGAGCTTCTTGTAGTCGATCTTCCTGCACGGCGATCTGCGCCAGCAATTCAAGACCGTTTCGATGAAGAAGACTCCAGGCTGCTTTTTTTGTCTCGACAAGAATCGTTTCCAGCAGCGATCGGCCACGTTGGAGTTCGCCAACCGCCACGAGAGAAGCCGCAAGGTTCACCATGGCGATCATTCGCTGATACGAGTTGAGTGTCGGATTTTGAATATAAGATTCCAGATAGCCAATCGCCTCTCGGTAGTTCCACGTGCGAATTTTTGCGAAGGCCTTGGCGATTAAAACTTCAGGATGTGTGGGGTCTGCTTGGTTAAGTACTTGATCACATTCCTCATGGGCGCCGAGGCCGAGAAGAATCAGGCCGTAGGTGGCGAGTTCTTCCGCGGTCAATGGTGGAGAGAGAGGTGTCTTTGGTCGTACGATCGGCGACATGATCTGCATAGCCAACGGCAGCAGTCCGGCGCGTCGTGCAAGACTTGCGGCTGCACTTCTTTTGGCCCGGACGAGTGAGCGGCCTTTCGCGTGGTCTTTCAAAAGCAACAACAGGCGTCTTGCGTCCGAGCGCTCTCCGCTTCGCATCTTGCTTTCTGCGGCTTCGAGAATTTGATCGATGTTGAGATCGAGACTCATGAGTGCTTCATCATATCAGGCTTAGCGTCGGACACCCAATATCCACTTTGAATCGTAGGCCCTTGGCAGGGTCTTTTCCGTGTAAAAGGCCTGGATAGTGCGGCAATTCGAGACGAAAGTGCCCGAGGTCTGAATCAAATTCGACTTCGGAATAGATCATCTTGCCTCGTCTGCGAAACTTCGCGATGCCGGCCACTTCCATTGGGAACTCGCCAAAAAGAAACTGCCCGACAAATGGGGAGTAGTGAGTGAAGCTTCCTTTGCGAAGCACGAGTGGGTTTTCGAGCTCACGAATTTCAAACTGGACGCTGGGTCCTGCATGGCGGCCTCGATGGATTTGATTCAGCGACTCGAGATCTTGAATGAAGTCCTCAATTTTTTGGCCCTTGTTCATTCGAACTTTGCCAATCCTCTGACCGGCTCGTCCTTTTAAGGTGAATTCTTGATCCTCGACTTTACGTGCGTGACGGGGACGGCCAAAAAGCCGCAGCCGATGTTGCCTCGCCATTTTCCGACGAGAAGACGTGGGCTTGGTGATGATGGAATCGATCATAATTGTAGCTAACGCGATCCCAGCTGCGGTGACCCCCATGCTGGTCATCGAATCAGTCATCGGTTTGGTAAGGGACCGGAGGAGTTCTATCGAACCAGACTCCAATAGAATAAGTTGTGCTTCATGAAATGCGTGCCTGAATCCTTCGAACATGGGACCTCCGAACTACGAACACATTCAGGATAACGAGGGATTGGCGTACGCAGGTCTTATATCTTGTGCCGGATAAAGACGTTTCAAGTTGATGCAAGCCGAGTCGCCCAAAAAAACTCTAAACGACTAGAGCGCCTCTGCGGGCGACACCTGTTTCATCGTGAGACAGGATTGTGAACATGGGAATAGGTCCAGTTGAGATGAAAAACCGGCAAAAAATTCCGATAGGAAAAGCAGTATGTCGAACGCGGACCGTATGGAAAAAATCAAAGCGAAGTTGAAACGTCGGGCATTGCCGCTGGCGTTTCTCATTGGGTTTGTCGCAAGCGTCATTGCTGTGGATCCTTTTTCAGGCGTGCGCGGCCCGGCGTCCGAACCAAATGCCGCGTCTGATCCGTTTGCCAACCCATTGCCAGAACCGACACAGGTTTCAAATGAACCGGTCGAGCTTCCTGAGCAGTCTTATGTGACTGCGAACTCGAGTTCTGCGCCAGCTTCCGATGTGATTGGTTCGATCGGTGGAATTGACGGTGTCAGCGAAGTAGGTTCGGCTCATCCGTTTGATCGCGCCTATCCGCGTCCTGAACAGGAAAAGGAAACGGAAACCGAAGCTGTGGCTTCGTCGAAAATTACAGCGTCTCGCAAACCGGCGAATGTGGAAGTTTGGGAAAGTGGAGACTCGCTACAGAATTTGAAGTTCGATGACAACGAGCCACTTTGGAGCGGCAAAGCTCAGCTGCTGCCGAATCCGATGTTTGTCGAGCAGCTGAATTCGAAGCGCATGAAGGCGATTCGGGGCGGAGGTTGGATGGCCATTGATCTCGCTCGAGGTGAAATTTGGCCGGTTGAATTGTTCAAGTCGACGTCTGTTAACTTCACCAGTCGCGCCGTGATTGAAGCCAAGGTCGTTCGAGTGTCGCAAGACGGCCACGGCCGAGTTTTGAATACGGTCAACACCGGAATCCCAGTTGTTCGTGGAATTCCAGGGGTTGTGTCGGGTTCTTACGAAGTTCCGGAAACTCCTGGCTGCCTGGCGCGCTATGCGGTTGTGACAAAAGAAGAAGTGTGTTCGGCGCCGAGACCACGTTCGGCAGGGGGCGCGCAGATTCGTTTTCGTTTTGAACCACCTGTCGCCTCGGCGGCAGTTTACGAAGATGGTAGCACGGACCCACTTTCGGAAGATGGCGACTTTCAATTCACCACGGTCTATGTCGAGACTGTGCCCGGGCGGTGGTTGGAGATCGGCACATTCAACGAAAGCTTCACGCCGATTGGCGATGCCAATCGGGATGGCTATCCCGATTTTTATCTCGAGTCCTTGTCCGAGACCTCCTCGGGAGGTCGGCACGATCTTTTGATTTCTTCACCGCAAGGTGAGGGCGTCGTTTACACGACCTATTCGGCCCGCTTCATCGGTAATTAGATGTCGCCGCAACGGATTTTCCTCTACGGGATCATTGCCACGGTGGGCTGCGGAGCGCTGTTTTGTTTCGCTTGGATACTCCTCCCAAGTGTGGAACCAGCGCGATATTCCGGCATGGGCTCCACTTTTGTGACGGCACTTCTGCCGAAGATGGAGCTGGGGCAGCGTGAAGCATTGACCAAGGCATCGGGCGAGCGCGATCAGCCGGTAGCTATCGCGATTCGAGGAAGTTCTCGTCGTCTGGTCGTTGTGGTCCCTGGTCTCGGTGGGAACTCGACGGACGCAATGAATTTGTGGTTCGCCCGACCATTTCTCAAGCGAAATGACCATGTTTGGATTCTTCCTTCTCCGACGAACGAAAGCTACGCAAAGGTGCTTTTGAACAGTATGGACTTCGACGAGTCCGTGCGTTCTCTTTGTCGCCTATTGGAGGATCGCCTCAATCGACAAGCAGATGTGGAAATTCGCGACATCATCTTGGCCGGCTATTCATTTTCCAGGACGACTATTTGAGTTCAATCGATGAATCCAGCGTCTTTCGTTGAGTCTTAAGAGCTGGCGATATCTTGACGCCTGCGGCGATCCTCGATCCAGCTGGCGAGCATCGAACCACCGATCAGCGAGATAATAATTCCCAAGGACCAACTGATTGGAAACTTCCCGCCAAACGCGTGGTTGAGATACACCATTTTCAGCCCGACAAACATCAAAACCGCAGCCAAGCCATATTTGATATAGATAAAGCGATCCATCGAGCCGGCCAGCATGAAGAACATCGAACGCAGACCAAGGATCGCAAAGATGTTCGAAGTGAAGACGATAAGTGGTTCCTTCGTCAAAGCGAAGATCGCAGGGACCGAATCGATCGCGAAGATGATGTCGGAAAGCTCTAAGAAAATCAGCGCGATGAACAGCGGCGTCACGTACCGTTTGCCATCCTTGATGAGGAAAAACTTGTCGCCTTCGATTTTTGGATGAACGCGGAAAAAGCGTTTCAGCAGGCGGATCAGGAAGTTCTTTTCCAAATCGGCCTCTTCGTCGCCGGCAAAAAGCATCTTGATGCCGGTGATGATCAAGAGGCCACCGAAGAACCACACGACCCACTCGTACTGCATGAGCACCGAGCCCAACGCAATGAAGATCCCACGGAACAAAAGTGCCCCGATGATTCCCCAGAAGAGAATCCGGTGTTGGTAGATTTTCGGAACAGCGAAGTAATTGAAGACGACGGCGAACACGAAGATGTTGTCGATGGCCAAAGACTTTTCGACGACAAAGCCGGTGAGAAACTCCAAGGCCACGGCTTTGCCGGTGGCCGGGTCAAACTTGTTTGCGGCATAGAAG
>CAKQVW010000062.1 GCA_934277865.1 uncultured Pseudobdellovibrionaceae bacterium
GATTGGAATCGCCACCTGGGGCACGGTGCTGTTTGAAGTCTATGCTCCAGTTCTGTTATGGCCCAAAGCGACACGTCGCTGGACGGTCTTTGCTGGCTGGGCGCTGCACATTGGCATCGCCGCCACGATGGGCCTCTTTGTGTTTAGTCTCACGATGATGGCCGGTTACCTGCTATTTCTTGAATTGGACGACCTCAAGAGTATTCAGCACTCGATTGCTCGTAGATTCGGTGTTAAGCGATTTGTTTCCTAGCGGGAACCTATGGCGCGATTTGCAACTCCTCGTCCAGATAGTCTGAAAACTGAGATCGATTTTGAACTCCGTGAAAGCGGGCTTCAGGCTGATGACTATCAAAAGCTTCTCGATCGTCTTCGCGATCTGCGTGTCGACACGCAGTCACCGTACTTCATGAATCAGCTCTTTTCTGGTGTGCGTTCGGAAGTCTTGGAAATCGAAAACCTGATTGCGGAATCGCGCACGACGATGGCGACTTATGAAGCCAGCGGTCCGTTTACCTTGATCGAGATGGAAACCGTGCGAGCATTGGCCGCGCAGATCGGCTGGGCAAACGGCGACGGCGTGGTGGTGCCCGGAGGCAGTTCGGCCAACTTCATGGCGATCCATCTGGCTAGGCAGCTTGCGGACAAGGACTTTAAAAGCCGTGGCAATCGTCCAAACTGGAAAATCTTTTCGACGCGCGAGGCGCACTACTCGTTGGAAAAAGCCGTTTTGGCTCTAGGGCTGGGGCTGGATTCACTGGTGACAGTGGAAACCGATGCGCGAGGCCGCATGAGTCCAGAGAGCCTCGAGCAGGCGCTTAAGAACGTGAGAGCGGCGGGCCACGAGCCGCTGATGGTGAGCACCACGCTCGGCACGACGGTGCTCGGTGCGTTTGATCCGGTTGATGAGATCGTGGACGTGGCAAAGGAAGTTCCGGTTCATGTGGATGGCGCTTGGGGTGGGCCGGCGATATTTAGCTCGCGCCTGAAGGACAAGGTGAAGGGGCTTGATCGTGCCTCTAGTTTCACCTTCGATACGCACAAGCTATTTGGTGCCGATCTCACCTGCAGTGTGATTCTCACTCGGCATCCGGGCCTGTTGTTAGAGGCCAACGATGTACACGGCGGCGAGTACCTCTTTCACGAGTCGTCCGGTGATGAGTCGGAACAGGATCTTGGGCGGCTCTATGACCGAGGCCGGCTATCTTGGCAGTGTGGTCGAAGGCCCGACGTGGTCAGCCTATGGGGGCTTTGGAAAAAGCACGGCACATTGGGATTGGGCGAAATCGTTGAAGAGAAATTAAAGCTTCGAGATGAGGTTCTTCACTGGATTCAGTCTCAGCCGGGTCTTAAGCTCCTGCATGATCCCGAATATCTCAACATCTGTGTTCAGGTGCGAAAGCCTGTGCGAGCTTCCGAGTCCACCAGTGCTTTCGAGGACGATCAAACATGGTCTCGCCATGTGCGCCAGGTTTTGAAGCTTCAGAATAAGGCGCTAGTGAATTTCTCGACCCGTGAAGATGGGCTCACGTTTTTACGTCTGATCTTGGCGCACCATCAGTTGAAAACCGAGCACGTCGTTCAGATTCTTCGCTGGGCGCTTGAGATCAAACCTTAGCGATTTGGTCGGCGATGCGGACGCCGTCACACGCGGCCGAGGTAATGCCGCCTGCGTAGCCTGCGCCTTCTCCGGCCGGGTAAAGGCCAAAGTGAGAAACCGACTCGTAGTCCTCGCTTGATCGTGTGATGCGGATCGGGCAGGAGGTGCGACTTTCAACGCCGTGAAACTGGGCCTCGTCCGAAATAAAACCCTTCATCTTTGAATTGAATTGTTCCAGCGAGTGTCGAAGTCGCTCGGTGAGGTCTTTTGGTAAAATCTGGTCGAGGCGCACTGGCACCACGCCGCTCGGTGAGCTGGTAGGAAGTGCCGGGCCGGCTTTACCCTTTAAAAAATCCACCACCCGCTGCGCCGGAATGGCGTGCTTCAGTTTTTCTGGCAAAGAATTTTCCGCAACGTGATTTTGTACGGCATCAAAGGCGCGTGTTTCAAGATCACGGCGGAATTGCAGGCCGCCAAAGAGATCATTGCCAAAACGTTTTGGGTGATCCACGGAGATCACGATCGCGGAATTTGCGAACTTGCTGCCGCGGTTGTAGTTGGACATGCCGTTTGCAACCACACCATCGGGCTCGGTTCCGCTGGACAACACGTAGCCGCCGGGGCACATGCAAAACGAATAAACGCCAATGCCGGTGCGCTCGTCGTGATCCGCTAAGCGATAGTTGGCGGCGCCTAGTGCGGGATGATCCCAAGCCTTGCGGAACTGGATCTTGTTGATCGCTTCCTGCGGGTGTTCGATGCGAAGGCCAAGAGCAAAACTCTTTCCTTCCATATAGACGCCTTGCTCTTGAAGTTTGCGAATCACGTCTTCTGCTGAATGGCCGGTGGCCAGAACCACGTGGTCAGAAAAGAACTCGCGACCATCGTAAGTGCGAACACCGATCACACGCTCACGTCTGGTCGGTGCCGTTGAGGAAACCGCCGCGGCAGCCGTCGAGGTACCTGTCGAGGTACCTGTCGCGGCAACCGTCGCAGGTGCCGGTTCGGTGATGAGCTCTTTCATCGGGGTGTCGAAGTGGATTTCGCAGCCACCTTTTAACAAAAACTCGCGGATCTTTGGAATCACACGACGGATTTTGTCGGAGCCCAAGTGTGGGTTGGAAAGCCAGCGAATCTCTTCTGGAGCACCAAATTGCACGAGGCGATCCATCACGTAGGGAATGTGTGGTGACTTGATACGAGTGATCAGCTTGCCATCCGAATACAGGCCTGCGCCACCTTCCCCCATACAGACGTTGTTGTTGGGATCGAGTTCACCAAACCGCCAGAAGCGGTTGATCTTCATGATGCGTTTTTCGCCAGGCGAGCCGCGCTCAAGTATCACCGATGGAATGCCGCGCTCGAGAAGTCTCACGGCCGCAAAAAGTCCCGCAGGTCCGGTGCCGATGATGAGCGGTTTTTTTCGTGATGACGGCCAGGTGACGGGAGCCGGGTCGTAAGACGGCTCTTTGGGAGTCTCGCCGTTTTCAAAAACCTCGACGGTGTAGATCCAATGCGGAATCTGGGCAGACCGGCGAGCATCGACGCTTTGGCGAAGAATGCGATGGCTGGAATACGAGGGGAAGCGGCGTTTTAGGACCTCTTTTAGGTCCTCGTCGAGGCCGACTTCCAAATCGCGGATCTGCTGACTCATAAGTGCGTGAGCTTATCACAAGTGACATCGGTTGGGTAGCATGGCAGAAGCTATCGCCATGAGCATGCTAGGTGACTTGTTTTTTCAGGCTTTGATGCCGGTTCTTCCCAAAGACGATTTGAGCTATTGGGTCGGACGTCTGATGCACGTAAAACTTCCAGAGGCGCTGCGGGTACCGGCGATGAAGGCCTTTGCCGAGGCCTATAACATCAATCTCGCGGAGGCTGAAAAACCGCTCGAGGACTATCAATCCATCGGTGATCTCTTTATCCGGAAACTCAAAGAAGACGCACGTCCCATCGGGCGTGGCTTTGTCCATCCTTGCGACTCGAAGATCGCCGAGGCCGGGGCGGTCAAGGCCGGTCGCCTCACGCAAGTGAAAGGCATCACCTACACGGCCGAAGCCCTGCTTCAGAGCAAGCCCCTTGGGGCGCTCTTTGATGACGGTGCGTTTGTGACCTACTACCTCTGTCCGACGGACTATCACCGTGTGCACGTCCCGTTTGATGCAAGCCTCGAAGAGGTGCATCACATTCCCGGCGCCTTCTGGCCCGTTAACGAATGGAGTGTCAAAAACGTCGACCAGCTCTACGCGATCAACGAACGCATGGTGATGGTTTTCCGAACAGCAGAGGGCGAACGTTTTGCTATGGTGATGGTGGCGGCGACCAATGTTGGCGCCATTCGTTTGGCTTTTGATGCACGCTTTGATTCGACCAAGCGTCCGAGCGGAAGAAAAGGTCTCAAAGTTCGCTACGGCCGCGACTCGCTGAGATCCGATCTCGAACGAGCAAGCGGGGAGTATGAAGATGCCGACCCGATTCACTTAAAAAAAGGCGACGAAGCTGGACTCTTTGCGATGGGGAGCTCGGTCGTGCTTTTGATGGATCAGAATCTGGCTACAAAGCTCCAGCTCTCTAAGGAGAAGCTCGCGAGCCTGATTGGCCGCCCTGTCCAGGTCGGCCAATCGTTGTAGTTCTCAACGTTTTTTGTTCTGAGCTTGCGAGAACAGATCTGCAAACGTTCCCATACCCTTGGCCTTTGCGCCGCCGCTGGCGTGTGACCGCCATGCGCCGTCGTCCAGTTCTGCTGGCGGCGCCAAGGTCAGACGGTGTTCTTCAAATTGGATCTCGGAGACCATGACCTTCAACTTGTCGCCGCGTTTTTTGTTTTCAAACGTGGAGGCTTCAGTGAGGTCGCGCCATTTTGAACGAGGCAAGAGGCCCGAGACCCCGGGACCAAGGTTCACAAAAAGACCATAGGTCTCTTTGCGTTCAACGGTGCCTTCGTGAATCGATCCAACTGGGTAGTTCACTGGAACTTGAAGCCATGGGTCACCTTCGCCACCGGCTTGCTTCAGCGAGAGGGAAACGCGAAGGCGATCGTTTTCTTCGGAAACACGCATCAGGATCACTTCCACGTCTTGTCCCTGACGAACGACCTCCGCTGGGTGCTGAGTACGGCCCCATGCGAGCTCCGAAATTGGAATCAAGCCCTCTACACCGTCGTCCAAGAGACAGAACGCACCGAAGGTTTCAAGGCGTGTGATGCGACCTTTCAGCCGGTCGCCCGGTTTGCGCGAGAGCATGAAGGCGCCTTCGCCTTCGGCTCGTTGAAGCTCAAGCAGTTTTCGACGTGAGACCACCATGTTCCGGCTCTCTAGTTGGGTGATGATGAAGTCGAAAGTTTTCCCGATGTAGTCTTGTGGGTCATTGGAGGCCCGAAGGTCGATTTGCGAAAACGGGCAAAAGGCACGTTTACCTTGGATCTCAACGCGGTATCCACCTTTCACGGCCTCTGTGACTTTACCTTTTACGGGCAGTTCGAGATCGTGCGCATCTTCCAAGGAATCGACGTCGTCGGATCCGCCCAGTGAATCGTGGCGCTTTAAAAGGAGTTCCCCTTCGCGTGTCCGAACGACTTTGACTTTGATTTGATCGCCGACCTTGAAGGTCAAGTTTCCGTCTTTGTCTTTTAGGTCCAGCGTCGGAATTTGGCCATCCAGCATGGATCCGGTCGAGATGAACGACGACTCTTTTCCGATGGAAAGAATCTCGCCTGTGAATTGATCGCCGACTTTGAAGCTTCGGCCGGGGCCTTCTGATTCTGCAAAGAGAGTTGCAAAGTCTTCGACCGAGTTGGCCTTAATTTCGTCACCGAAAATGTCAGTTTTATTTGATTTGCTCATTTTAGAACCTTCTTAAAGCGATCTTTATAACGTCGGACGCAAAATTCTAGCGTGAAAAAACGGGGGTCTCAAGCGGGGAAAGCCAAGCCGTTTCAACCAAGTTGAGTCTGGCTAGAAAATCTTGCTAGGGCGCCATGTTAGACCTGCCATTTTTCGGCATAGAGGCGTGTTTAGCTAGGGGGATGGTCGGTTTCTGGTGCTAGTCGAAGTGGCCCCCAGCGTGGTAAGATCGGCGCGGTATGAAACTCTTCTCGATTTTGCCTCTTGGTCTAAGCCTTCTTCTCAGCCTCCTGCTTCCGGGGCCGCTTGCGATGGCGCAGGTGGAAAACCCCATCAACTGGGGCGTTCGCGCGCTGAAGGTGTCCACGCCGAATCCCAAGCAGCCCGGCGCCTTTCATATCCATTGTAAACGGATCGATTACACGCCTGTTTTCCAGCTGATTCCTGGGCAAGAAACGTCGGTCTCGCTATTTGATCAAGATAACAACTGTCTTCATCTGAAAGCGTCGACGCTGACCTTGGGCTTGCGTGAGACAGGCGTGGCAGACTCAGGTGCGCGGATCTTTGAGACCCGCGTGATGCGCTACGCGCTGAAGGGTTCGGTGCGCACATCGAAGCTTTCGGATGGTGAGGCCGAGTTTCAGTCGATCGTTCAAAAACGACGTGAGGCAGGACAAGTGGCGTTTGCGTACGACGAAGGTTTCCCATTTACTTCCGACGACGAAATCTACTTTGGTGAAGTGGTCTCCTCGGACGTGGTTCGTTTAGAATGTCGCCAGTATGTACAAACTCTGTTTGGCTACGTGAACCCGGTGGGCGCTCGCTACCTAACATGCCAATCTGTTGCTGGTAGCCCGCTCAATATGGCGGTTGTTTTGGTGGATACCGCGGTGCCAGTTCGCTAGTTTTTTATGACTCAGTTCAAGATTTCCAGCGACTCCCAGTACGTGAGCTGTTCCATCACATCGCGGATGAAATCTATTGCCTCGGGGCCAAAGGGGTCGCCCAGCTCTTGAAATTCGTCATTGTCGGCTTGGCGGTCTGAGTAAACACCCGCATTTTCGATTGAAACTTTGAGCTCCACGTCAGGGTTCTGATTGCGGAAGGATGCGAGCCATTCATCGACCGTCAAAGCGGTCGTTGAAATCAAGGGGTCCAAAATCCACACACGTTCTTCCGTATTCGAGACACGTTCCAGATGGGCTGCTGCCACATGAAAGACCCAACGGTATGTTTGGAGCTTCGGATCGGTAAACTGAATCTTTTGAGCCGGATCCATCGGGCGAATGAAGGCTTTGACGGGAGCTACTCCTGCCACGTGCAATTCATTTGCGATCCAATGTGCTCGAGCGAAGCATCCGTTACGAGTGTAGGTTGAGTTAAATGCCGGATCCGCCAATGACTTTGAGAGTGCGTGGTTGAGACCCTCGGGTGTTTGTGGCCGGGCAAGAGCCGTCGTGCCGATGCTCAGCAGGAGCAAGATGAAAAAAACCGGTGTTCTTAGATGACTTGTCATATGTTCGGTTCAATCGCCTGATCTGTCGGGTGCCCAGGTGGAGACGTCCTGTTTTTCACGAGTCGGTGAGGCTTTCTGAAGTGTTCTGATGTTTGGTCGGGGTGATTCCCGACCAGTTAATTCAAATAGTTAGCACGACCTGGCAGGGAATGGCAGGGCTTACTTTGCACCGCGAAGCGCAATAACGTCCGCTGCCACTCCCGTGGGAACATTGATTCTGAGTCCATCCGTTTGACCACGCATCTGGACCCCAGACGAACTAAAGTATTCATCCGTCGTGCTCAGTTTTGCATGTCCTACGTTTTCCTTCACGATCCCTAGTGGAACCCCATCGACCAAAGCTAGCGTGATATGGGTCGCCCTCAATCGATGATGCGTGATTTCTTTGATACCGATTTCTCGGCAGAATTCCCTCAGCACGGCGGCCTGATGGCCGCCTTTCCATTGGTTGCAGTCAACATCAATCACAAACTCACTCTGTGATCTGAGTTTATACTCCTTCAAGATCGGAAGCACGGACGCCGGAATTGCGACAATACGTTCGCTATGGTTCTTCAAATCTTCGACGATCCCTTCCTTCGGCATAAGTTGCCGTCTGATGTGTGCCAGACGATTTTCAAAGTCAATATCTAGCCATTTCAATCCAGCAAGCTCACTTCTGCGAAGCCCTAGAGAGATCGACATTAGCCAAATGAAAAAGTAGGGATGATTCCTATTGCGAGCCTCGGCGAGGAGCTTATTTGTTTCCTCGTGATTCAAAGCTTGTTTTCGCTTTTTTGGAACCGCTCTGTTTTTCATATCGGCCAGTGGGTTTGCACTAAGTGTTCCTCGATCAACCGCATAGCTGAAGACGCATCGAACTTCTTTTTGGATGTCCTTTGTCAGTTCGCGTGTGGCCTTACCTTGGTTTTCCAAAGTATCAAGGCTTTCACGTACAAACTGCGGACTTATCAAGTCGATGTGCAAATCATTCCACTCTTTCAAATGAATGAATCGACTTTTCTTCGTCTCAAATGTTCGAGGGCTAAAACCAAGTTTATTGGTTTCGTTTCGGATATTTGATCGAACGTAATCAAGATAAGCGTCCTTCAGCTCCCCCCAGTTTTTAATGGGAGGCCCATCTGGGCGTTCTTCTCGACAAAGATTCCACAATTCTCGGTATACACGCTCAGCTTTAACTTCCGACGTGATACCTCTCCGTTTTTTTTGGACTCTTTTTCCGGTGTACTTGTTGATTCCTTCGGCCACGACCAAAAAGAATCTCTTAGTAACGCCAGGGGACACTTCCTTCTGATATGACGTAATAGACATTATCCAACTCCTTTCAGTAAGGAGTCGAGATCTTGTTTCCTAAAGCGGTAACTACGTCCGAGAAGTTTGTAGGCCCTGATTTTCCCTTGATAGACCCAGCTCCGAATCTGCTTCGGAGAGGTCCGCAAGTACACCGCCGCCTCTTTCGTATCTAACCATGAATTGTCAAAGAGCAATGACCCTTGGGGGTCCGTAAATCCAACACCAATTTTGGAGCGGATAAATCAGTCTCCGGCTTTTCTCACGCCTTCGTTTTTCTGACTTTCATCTCCACATCCAGGCCGATACTCTCGGCCATCTTCAAGATATAATCTAAGGACGCAGTTTTTTTCCGACCCACGATCTGATTCACGTTTCTTCTGAGAGCGCCGATCCTCCGAGCAACTTCCGCTTGGCTGATGTCCTTCTTGGACATCTCCTCCTCGATAGTTATCAGAAGTTCCTCTTTCAATCGTTCTGCCAATCTGAACTCGTCCTGATCCATTAACGACCATCATAGTCTCTTTAAGAAGACTATGCAAGATGTTTTTCCGTTCCCGTGCGCGGTTATACTGCTTCATTCGACACTGTTTGTCGGGGATGTGGTCTTTGATTTCCTTCTCTGGTGGCTCTTGCGTCTGGTCTTGGCTTTCACTCTTTTGATTTCAGTTAATGTCATAGACATGATCTTTTCAAAGTCGCCTTGGGATTTTACCCGTTGTAGTTGGGCTTCATAGTAGCTCTTTGAGTCAAAGAACTCGGCCACGAGAATTTCCAAATCCTTTTCAAAATAGGTCGCATAGAAATCCGATACCAGAAAGCTCACAAAAGCCGAAGGCTGAACCCACACATCCGGGTTCTCGGCTTTGAGGCGGCTTACCATTCGCACATAATCCTGAGCCGCCTGTTTGTTTAGAGCGATACGCAAGATTTCCTTTTCTGTACCCGGCTGAGTAGAGTTTTTCATTACTTGGCCTCGTCTGGTCCACTTACGAGGTCGCAAGGTATCGACATGATTCGTCCGTCTACTTCCTGTGTGGTGTAGCATTTGCCGCTTCGGTCGCCTCTGGAGTTGGCGCTCAGTCCTTCAAAGCCGAGAACGTCATAATGCTCAAGGTTCATCAGCGTCTCGCGGCGCACGTTCGCGTCTCGTTTCTCAAGCGCCCCATGGATGACGTAGCTCGCAAGACCGGCAGCAACGCCTCCGATCACAGCTCCCTTGATTGTATTTTCGTCGCGATCCCCGGAGCTTTGGTCGCCAGCGATTCCGCCGACCACCAAACCTGTTCCTGCGCCGAGAATCAGAGATTCGCGCAGGGTGGAACATCCATTCATCATCAGCATTGCAACAAATCCGACAAAAATTTTCGCTCTTATATTAGCTCCTCTTGTTATCTAATACGCTCTATCCTTGCCTCCGGCCCGCAGCCGGACCCTCCTTTTCCATCAACCCATGTCTCAATATCACCCCTGCAAAAACCATCAGAATCGTCATCCGACATCAATATTCATATATCCGTGACCCCCTCAAAAAAACGGCGGCCACTTTTACGTTATATCAACTACTTACGCTTAAAATACCTCAGTCGTGCGACTGAGGTAAAACTGAGGATAATCAGTCGTCCGACTGACCCATCCATTCCAACTCAACTGAGTCCAATTCCACCATGATCCACACCTTTGAAAATGATCTTCGACACCGACTTTAGAACACTGGATTCTCCTGCCAGGAACACAATGGAATCGTTTCCTGTGCGGGCCTGACGATCAGCTTGTGCAACGGCGTTGGCAATCTCCTGATTTCCGCAGACATATAGAACGCCATCAATACCACCGGCCTGATAGTAGCCATTGAGTTTTCGGATATAACGATCCGGGGCCTTTTTGCTGATCTCATGCTCGACCGCGTACAGGATTGATCCTCCGTCCGTGTCTTTAAGAACAAGGACGCCATCCGATTGCAGGTTGATCGTGTCCCGAAAAAGTGGGTCCGCCGCCAACACAGACGAAGATTGAAGAATATTTTCCGGCAGAAATCTAACAAAAGACTGAAGCCCTTCAAACTTCAAGGCAACATCGGCCAAACGAAAATCATGCTCGACGGATTCACTGCGAAAGTGCGGATGGTCCACGTCGCAGCTCCATTTTTCCGAAATAAGTGGCCAGGATTTTTCAGTAAGGCTCAAGCAACGGATAAGTACCCCGTTTCGTTCTGCGCCGAAAGACCGAAAGTAACCATGCTTTACCAGCTTGCGAATTCGATTCCTCGCGACAGTTTCAAAACTCTTCGGAAAGAATTTTCTGCGGACCTGATCGTAGGTCAAAACACGATGAGCGAAAACATGGCGCATGATCCGTCGATCCCGTGGTTGAATATCAATTGCCATCTTCATTTTCCTCCACCTCATAGAGTTGGTCGATCTCCTCCTGGCTAATAGCATTGGTCTTGGATCGTTTTTTCTTTGGTGCCATCATTCGAAGCATCGGCTGTTTCAATGGCGATGCGGTGCCATTGAACTTGCTGGTCAAACCCGTGATCTCTTCGTTGACTTCCATGCTATCCAAGTACGGCACTTGGACCACCAGATCGTTGCTTCCGACCGACCAGATCCCGCGTCCTTTAACATCGGGAAGTTCTGCGGCCTTCTTGTTATTAAGCACTGTCATGGAG
>CAKQVW010000063.1 GCA_934277865.1 uncultured Pseudobdellovibrionaceae bacterium
GCTTCGTCCTTACGACCTAAAACCGGATAAACCAAAAGCAGTCACACCAGCGGGAGCGAGTGCCAGCGGCAGCTCGAACTAAAACATGAACGCACCCGCCTGGGCTATTTCTCTGAGTCTTGCGCTGGCGCTGCAACCAGTTGCAGCGCTCATGGGTGCATCCGTCGCCCATGGCAAGCCGTCTTGTGAGGATCAGTTCCATTCGTTTGCGCCACAGGTGATTTCAACTTTGCCCGACGCCCTTCAAACGAAGTTTGAAAATCTTGATCCTAAAGCTCGGGCTCGGTTTCAGCGCCGCTTCCTCAATCGCGACCGCATTCGTGCCCGAGCGGAAACCGCACGTTTGGCCTCGCTGCTTATTCTGGAACCGACCTATGTCCCACTGAGTGCCGTCATGAAGCCTGAGGCCGAGCGCGCGCGCACGATCACCGACGTCCTACAAAATCGCCTCAACCAGACAGCCGAACAAGCGCGCCTCGAGAACACGCTCCTCAGCCTTGGCTACAAGTCGGAATCGGGACGCCAACAAAGCCTCAGCCGCTTTCAGGCCGCGCACTTTCGCCAGCTCGAATCACTGAAGCGATTTGCCGTGAACTCGACGGCGACGTTTTTCATGGGACTCCCGATTCTGATGGGGCGCTTTCAATATCAGCGCTTCCAACTTGAGACCCCGGCTTCTCGTGATCCGTTTGTGCGAGAGCTTCTGGAAAAAGAAATCTCCATACTGCAAGAGCAAGTTGCGTCCAGAGACCCAAAACTTGTTAAAGACCTCAAACGCGAACTCGCAATTGAATTTGCACGTCGCATCCTGGTCGTCGGCGTGTTTGCTATTCTAACCAATGAGCTTCTGGATTTTCTCTCGCCGTCTTGGGTTGAAGCCAAGGCCGAGTTTTGGAATCCCACCTCGGACACCGACCGAAAAGCGCTAGAAGAAACCGCACTTCGAAACTGGCAAGAGCTTTACGAAACGTTTTCTGGAGAAAAGCTGACCGCCGATTCCTTGATCTACCAAGAGACCAAGGCCCGAATCGAGAAGGCTTCCATCGAGACTCTCAAAGCCCACGTCCATCAAGGCGCCGCGCTTCCCGAATAAAGCGCCTGAAAATTCTCGGCCGCCAGGCGAGACGCCTCCAAGAAATCGGCTTCCCGAATCGCCTCTGAACCATCCAAATCGGCCAGTGTTCGAGCGACGCGAAAGACCGAAAGTCGGCGACGTTCCGAACTCAGACCAGCCAAGGTTCGTGCGATCATTCGCGAAAAACCACCGGCTTCAGCCCCGAGCTGCTTCAGTTCACTCTCCTTGGGCCGCCAATGCCGATTTTCCCCCAACTCCCCGCGTGCGGCGGCTTGAAACTGGCGTCCGACACAAACCCGTTCGTAGATCTGCTTCAAAGTCACATCCGCACCAGCCGCGCGCCAGCCGTCTGTGAACGAGAGAATTTGAAATCGGTCAACAAACGGCCCACGCAAGCGATCTTCAAAGCGGCTCCGCAAACGGCTTGAGCAACGACAGTTCTCAGGCTGATCTGGCGTGTACTTGCCACAGGCACAAAGATTCGTGGTTCCAATCAACTGAAAATCTGCCGGAAACCCTTTCCACTCGGTGCCACGAGCAATTTTCACGACGCCCGTCTCTAAAGGTTCCCGCAAAGACTCTTGCACCTCTGGTCGAAACAAGAGCACTTCATCCATCAACAGCGTGCCACCGTGGGCGCGTGTCACAACACCGGCGCGGACAGGCCTCCCGCCGCCCACCATCGCCAGCTGACTCGTGGTGTGATGTGGTTCCAGGAGCGGGCGCTCGCCCCACGAGGTCTCTGGCTGGTCGTCCGACTTCCATAGCAAGATCTCGCGCGAAAGCTGAGGAGTTGGCGGCGGCCGCATCGCATGAACCAACCGAGCCAAGGTCGATTTGCCCGTGCCCGGCGGACCGGCCAATAAGGCAGGATGTCCGCCCAGAGCCATCACCGCCGCCAGCCTTGCGACGTCGTTGGTGAACCGCAACTCCAACGCCAGCGGACCAAGTGTCGACGTCAACGACGTAAAATCAAATTCCTTCGAAGACGCACTTGGAAGCGATTCCCGGTCAGGGGATCGAACAGGAAACGTAAAGGTCGCTGTCTTAAGTTCTTCGATATTTGAAACCACACACACATTCGAAAACTCACTTGGCGAATCACGCCCTTCACCGCTTGCTGGATCTCCTGTGACAAACCCGGTTTCCGCCAAGAGCCGCGCCTTCCGCCAGTCGTCAGGCGCCACAATCTCACCGCCAAGCCGAATATCGCCGTACAACAAGAGGCTCTCCCACGTGCCACGCGCAATCTGCCCGGACAAAACCAAAAAACCGACACAGACCGCGAGATCCAGTCCGTGCGCCGTCTTTTTTTCGTCACGAGGAGAAATGTCGACAAGTAGCTGTTTACCACGTGGAAGCTCAAAGCCCGCCGAGCGGATCGCACTGCGAAGACGAATCGCGGTTTCCTTGAGGCTTATATCAGGGAGCCCGAGAAAGAGAATTCCAGGAAGCCCTGGTACAAATCGCATTTCAATTTCTACGGGTGCCGTCAAACCTGATCGAATCAGGGCGGACTTGAGTTTCAAGGTCGGCTGTTTGCGTCTCATCTTGATGCCTTCCGAATAACTGACTGAAAAGCCAGCCAGTTAGAACATCATGCACAAGCAAATCTGAGAGTCTGTGGGAGGGATATTTGGCTATTGAGACTTGTCGACTGGGCGAGATTCCAGACCGGACATCGGATGATGCTCCTGCACTGTCTCCACCATCGTTCGGCCCGCAACTGCCGTGTAGATCTGTGTCGTTTGAATCGACGCATGTCCCAGCAGAACTTGAATCGATCGCAAATCTGCACCCGATTCCAGAAGGGCTGTTGCACAGCCATGGCGAAAACGATGCGGGTTGACTGGCTCCTGGAAGCCAGCTTTTGCCGACCAGGTCGCCAGCCATCGCCAAACATCGACACGCGAAGGACGACGACCGCGATCGTTGATAAGAATCGCATCCGTTGCATCCTTCACCAGCTGAGGACGTGCACCCACGAGGTAGGCACGAAGTTCAGCCGCCAGGTTTTTTGTCAGCGGAACCGCACGCTCTTTTCCGCCCTTGCCGAAGATCGATAGCCATTGATCCGTTTCGTTAAAGTCCGAAAGGTTCAGGGCAATGAGTTCGCTCACACGACAGCCCAAACCATAAAGCAAGAGCAGTGTCATGCGATTGCGAGCTGTACGCGCCGTATTTTCGCTCTCGGCCGCATCATACAGCAGCTGAAACTCGGCTGGCGTCAAACTCTTGGGAAGTCCTGCTTTCACTTTTGGTGGGCGTAGCTCCCTGAGTTCAGGCGACGAAATCCCCTGTGACTCAAGGAAACGGAAATACGTGCGCAGCGAGGAGATCACGCGCGCTTGTGAACGTGTCGAAAGCCCACGATCCTTCATGTAGGAGAAAAACCCCAGCACATCGCTGTGTGTGCGTCGGTAATCTTCCCAGATCTCCAAATCTCGTCGATATGCCATCACGGTGTTCAGCGAACGACCGCGAATATTTTGAAGGTCATCAAAGAATTCAATCCAGAGTCTGAGAGCGGGTTTTGTTTCAACAGGACTCGTTGCTTCTGACATGCACAACATGAAATCAAACGAGATGCGATACGACAACAAAAAAACGCGAAGCTAAAGAGGGGGCTTTAGCTTCGCTAGGTGGTGGTTGGGGGTTAGGACACTTTATTTCTTAAACTAACACTTCAGCTTCTCTCGCAAGTACCACGTTGGCGCTATGGCGAGATGTAATACAAGCAGGTTCCGCCAGACGTCGACGTGATCTGCATCTCAGTGTAGAGGCGATACGGGAACTGCGCTCCCGCATAGTCAACGGCCGCTGGAATCGCGTTCCATACCGAGTTGTTGTTCATGCGGATCGTGATCGCAACCGGACCGCTGGTTGAAACGAGATCGATAGTCGAGAACATTTCTCCGTACCACTGACCAGGAGATGTGGTCGACAGCGCGTAGTCACCAATCGGAAGGTTACATCCCGTGCTGCCGTACCAGCCTCCCGCGATCATCGTACGAGCTTCGCGATTTCGGAACACACCGTCCGCCACAACGTTGCCGCGGTAGAAGTTGACCGAGTTTCCTTGCTGAATACCAGTCAACGTCGCCGAGTCACCGTAGAACTGAAGCGAAAGCTCACCGCTGACCGCGCCAGTGATGCCGCTGTACGAACGCCCGGTGGCCGATGCCAACAAAGCCGTCGCAGTTGGACATCCCACACAGGCGCCGTTCACTCCGCCCGGGATGACAACGACGCTGCCGCCCTCATCTTTTTTTCCGCAAGCGGTGCTCATGACCGCGACAACAAGGGCGCCAACCGCGTAGGTCAAGAGGCGCATCTTTCGATAATAGCCTGCGTTTTTCATAACTCACTCCGTTTCCTTAATCTCTTCTTTCAATTCTTTATTCAGTTCTCTGTCTTATTGCGCCGGCAAGTTCGCCAAGACTCGAGACAATCCGTTGAAGTCTCCGAGTTTCTTATATGTCTTCGTGCGTGTAGGACCTCGTGTTGTTGGTGTCGGGCTCGAGTTCATAGAAACCGAACTTCCCACCAAGAAACTGCGGCAATCGTACGGCCCGTAAGTAATCTCCCAACACAACAACCCTGTTCCAGGCGACTGAAGGTAGTAGTCACAATTCACGTTACCCTGGATCGCGGTCCAACATCCACGGTCGCCAAAGTTCTGGAACCAGATCGATCCACCAACATAAGGAGCAGGCTGACCGTCACCCACGTTCAAAACCTTGTCGATGATCACGACGACCGCGCCGTATTCGTCCTGGAAGAATCCTTTGTAAACTCGCGACGAACCTTCTGTAACCCAGCCATTATAAGCATTGTTCGTTCTGCCTAGATTAGGATGCTGAGTCCCCAGACCCGCTTCTTTATAAACTCCGCCGTCGACGTAGCTGATGATCACACTGTCACGCGAGCGATTCATGTCGATATTGACCTGAATCTGCTGCGGCTGATTCGGATAAGAGTTAAAGAACAACTCACCCAAATTCTGAACATTCGTCATCGCAGCCGTCGCGCCCGAGTAATAACCGCCCTGGCCATCGCTTCCGCCAGATCCATCCGGAGCGCCGGGAATTCCGTCACCGTCATCATCCGTATCGCAACCGCGCGTGCAGTCTTGCGGCACGTTCGGCGTTGGTGCCGGTGCACCTTCCGGTGTTTTCTCTTGCGCACAGCCTACGTTCAAAAGGAGCGCTAAGCCCAAGATCAAAATTGTCGGTTTCATAACTCGTCCCCTGTACCTTTCTTCCACTTCCACCTGCCCGTATCTCAATGCGATCCAGGTGCCGAGTCTGAAAGAATTTCCATTTCGTCTCTAGCCCTTCGAATTCACTGCTTTTTTCCGGCAGTGTCTCAAAGTAAGACAGTCGAGAAAGAGCTTCCGCGTGACACTTTCGGGCGCTTTGCCGCTGACAGCTGCCGCATTTTGACACGTCGATCAGACTTACCCCCCTCCCAATCGTTTCTCAGAATCAATCTATTGATGGTTCAAATAATGACGCAAAACCCCTCTCCCCCCACGCCCGGCCAGCTGACCCGTCAGCTCGGTTCTGATGCCATTTACCTTGGAAACATCCACGGCTCTTGGCTCAAGGAAATCGTGAGTTTCCCCCTTCATCGCCTCATCGACGCGGTTCAAAGCGGCCAACAAAGCGAGGATGGCGAGTACCGAAATCGCGCCGAAGGTTTTCAGCGCCTGGGCCCCTACAACGAACACAACACACGCTACTTCCAGCAGTTCCGTCCTGATCTGCCCGAAGTTGCCGATCTCGTCGCCGCCGAGTCCGGTCTCTTAAAGGCCACCGTCAGTGTCATTCGGCAGCCACCCGGCAACACCATCCCCTGGCACCAAGACCAATACTTCCAGTTAAAAAAGCGACTCAATCCCGATGAGCAATCCAAAGCCTCGATCTGGCGTTTTTTGGTTTTTTTGGAGGACTGGAAAGCGGGACACTTCTTTCAGGTCGAGCAGACACCCGTCATCAAATGGCGGGCTGGTGATGTGGTCATTTTCGAACCCAGCGCTTTTCATCTTTCCGGCAACATGGGAATCGAAGACAAACTCACCATGCAGATCACCGGCGTCGATGCGCCGGGCTCTTGGCTGCATCACGCGCCAACAGAAGAAACCCGCACCCGCCTCGGACGAGGTTCAGGAAAATGAGGGAGTCTCCACTTCTTGTCGACAGCAATAACGATTGGGACCCACTTGAAGAGATCGTGGTCGGCCGAGCTGACTTTGCCAGAATTCCGACGGTCGATGTCAGCACGATGGCGTTTAGCTACGCCGATCGTCAACCATCGGAGATCAAACCGCTGGAAGGTCCCTACCACCAAGAGATTCTCGACGAAGCCAACGAGGACCTCGACACTCTCTCAAATGAACTCACCAAACTGGGCGTCAAAGTCCGTCGCCCAGTCGCCCTTGACCATAGCCAAACCTTTCGGACTCCCGAGTGGGAGAGCACCGGCTGGTACTCGTACTGCCCACGCGATCTGATCTTACCGTTGCACAAAATGGTGATCGAATGTGTTTCGCCGATGCGCGCTCGCTACTTCGAGACACGCACGCTACATCCCCACCTCTACGACGCCGTCAAAGGCGGCACGAAGTGGATCTGTGCGCCTAAACCCATTTTGCGCGACTCGCTCTACACCTTTGACGACCTTAAACAGCCGACCTTACGAAACGAAGAAATCGTATTTGATGCCGCCAACATCGTACGCATCGGACGCGATCTGCTTTTCCAAATCTCAAACTCAGGAAACGAGCTTGGTTTTCAATGGCTAAAGTCCATACTGGAGCCCGAGTACCGGGTGCACGCCCTCAAACACGTTTACAGCTACGCTCACATGGATAGCACCATCATCCCGATGCGCCCCGGACTCGTACTTCTCAACAGCACCCGCGTGACACCGAAAAACTGCCCCGAGATTTTTAAAACCTGGGACAAGATTTATTTCGAAGATGTCGTTCCGATTCCGTCCAAACTCCCGGGAGGCATTTCACCATGCTCGCCCTTCATCGGCTTTAATCTATTAAGTGTGAATCCCGAACTCGCAATCGTGGATGAGAACCAAGTTCCACTGATGCGGGAACTTAAGAAACATGGCATCGATTCGCTTCCGCTTAAGATGCGACATAGCCGAACCCTCAGCGGCGGCTTCCACTGCGTGACGCTCGACCTCAAGCGACGCGGCAGCCTAGAGTCCTACTTCTAACTTAAACCACGCCGTGGCGTTCGGCGATCAGGCGCGAAAGACAAAGTCGGTGGGTCGCGCGGCCTCGATTGAGTTCGCGAAACCGATCGTCGTCCGAGCGCGCGATGCCAAAGATCACACACGAAGACGGCTCGACCCCAAGCTCCTGACAGATCGCGATCTGGGTTGCGCGGTACTTTTCGGCTATATAATCCGCCGAGAATTTCTGCATCATCTGGATTCCCAGATGCCACCCGACTCGGCTAAACATCCCGACGTCGTTAAAAAAATCGACCGGATCATCTATGTGTTTGCGCTGAAAACGCACACCCACCCGCGCGTAAGCGGCCCCGTAGAATGTCTTCGACAAACTGGTCGCGACCGTATGAATGGCGGGATGGGAGAAATCAAATTCGAGACCTGTTGAAATCCCAATGTACGCGGCATCGATCAAAACCGGAATCTGAAGCCTCGCACACTCATCAAGCGTCTGAGAAAGCCCCTCCGGCAATCCTCCACTATCGCTAAACGGCAGACTCACGATCAGGGCGTCGCCCTGACGAAGCACATCCTCTTCAAGAGGTGCCGACTGCAACGTGTTGCGAGAGAAAATTTTGTGGTAAGCAAACTCGCCTTTCATAAAGCGAAAGCGCTTGTGGAAATGCTCACGGTAAAAAAAGTCGAACGCCTGCGATGTTCCGTGCACGTAACTTGCGTGAGGAAATTCCTTTTCCGACAGGCCGGAGAACCGATTGAGACGACTCGCCTGAATCCACTCCCGATAACATGCCGCGAATTCACCCGGCTTGGGCTCTAGGAACAAAAGGCCTAAGTCGCGCGTACGCACAAAACCCTCGATTTCTTTGTCAACAATCGCGCGCGCGTTACGAACCTTCTCGAGCATTCCCAGCCTCCCTCGTCTCTGCATCACGTCCCGGTATCTCATCTCAGTCGTCCACGATAGGACTTTGGCTTGAATTTCTATCGTGCTCCATGATGAACTCTGTGTGTATGTCAGACACATCGCCGCATCAAAAACAGCCCCTCAAGGTGTCCTACTTCCACAAGTACTTCGGGCCAAGGGGACCTGTCCCGAATATGCTCAAGCTTTCGCTCGAAGACCTCGTGCGCTCATTCTCGGAAACGCCTTTGGCGACGCACGCTCCGATCGGAAAGTTTCAAGACAACACGCTGATGTTGATCGAGCCTCGGTTTCAGCGGCGCCACCTCGCGCTCTGCCAAACCTCGCTCGCAGACCAGGACTCGCTATGGCTGTATGAGCTATGCTCCAGCCAAGGTTTCCTCCACCATGCAGAGCTTTGGCAGGATGTTTTGGGGATCCGCCTGGTCCTCAATCCCACGCCCCACGCAAGAGCTTATCGAAAAAGGGCACATGTACCTCATGGTCACAAGCCTTCCAGAAGACTCCAACGCTCAGGCGATGGCTGCGGTCACACAGTCACTTAAGGCTTCCGGCGCGCCCATGGCTTACACCTACGTCTGCACCAGCGCCATGATTCGGCAAAAGGCCAAAGACGAATACAAACGTCGCACCGGAAGCGAACTTCGCACAGTCCCCTTTTTCGAAGCCCTAACGCTGCACGAAGACCGTACCGGAGCCAGAACGGCACGAAAAGACCTGCGCCTAAGCGACGCTCCTCCTTCAAAGAAATTTGTCATGCTCAATCGACGAATCGACGGCTGCCCACATCGTGTGGCGATCTTTCTTGAGCTGCTTCGCCGAGACCTGGTCCCCGCGGGCCACATCAGCATGACCTGGCAAGATTTGTCGGACCCCAAACTCACGTTTGTAGATCGCATTCGCGAAATTTTCCGCTTTCCCGAAACCAGCGAGCGCGAAGAGCTTATGCAATTCGGAATGTCTTATTTCAAAGACACCCAAGGGCCGCTTCCGTTAAAGCTGGACGTCGACTTTGCTTCCAACTGGGCACGCCATAGCGCGACAGTCGACCACCACTCCAAAGCGGTCGCTCGCTACTTTGAGGACTCCTATTTTTCCATCGTTCCCGAGTGTCACTTCGTCTCAAGCGACCTTCTGGACTACGAAGCGCCATCGATGATTTCAGAAAAGACATTCTTTGCCATGCTCAACCTGCACCCATTCCTCATTGTCGGCGAACCGCACTCCTTGGCGCGTCTGCAAGAGTATGGGTATCAAACCTTCTCAAAGTGGTGGGACGAGTCCTACGACGCAATCGAAGATCCGACGTTGAGAATTCAAGCCGTCGCAGACCTCGCAAAAGAACTCGCCGCTCGCCCGCACAGCGAGTGGAACAAAATGACTCGCGAAATGGCGACGACGCTTTTGCACAACTTCCGGCACATGAGAAAACGTGTTGATGACACCGTCGATCGGCTTGCGCAAGGGGCTCGGTACCAGCAAGAACGCCGGTCATCACCTCACATGTCGACTCATTTATCGGCCCATGTCTCGCCTAAGGCGACAGAGCCGCCAAAAGATCAGACGGCGACTTCGTAAGCGAGCGCAGCTCAAGCTTGGGATAATAGTGCGCCAAAATCGCACGGTAGTCGGCACCATCGGCTGCAAGCCCGCGCGCGCCCCATTGGCAAAGCCCGGTGCCATGCCCAAAACCGCGTCCCGAAAACTCGGCACGATCGCCAAAGGTTTTCACTTCAAACTTCGTGCTTCGAAGATTCATATACCCCAGCGCCGCACGGAGATCTTCTCCCGTCAATCGCGCGACATCGCCTCGTGCCGACGTCAGCCGAATTCCGCGGGCGCGACCGCCATCCGTTCTTTGAACAACAGTCAGACCCGCAATCGACGAAGCAAACTGAAGCTTGCCTTGGCCGTTTAGTTTCTTGGTCAACTCCGAAAGGCTTGCGACCATGCGCCACTGACTAGAGGCCCGTTTGGCGCAACGGTCCGTCGCCGTGCCCATCACCTCGCCACCACCCCAGACATCTCGCGGCTCATCGGTGTGCCCACCGCAGTCGGCGTGATAGTGGGCCGTTGCAACTCCGTGCGGCCCCATCAAAACTTCGCCGCGAGTCGCCAGTACAGCGGTCTCCGCTAAATCATGCTTACGAGCGTGATCAAATACCTGATCCATGATCGTCGCTTCGAGCATCCAATCACGGCCGCTTCGCGCTCGTTCGCGAAGTTTCGCCAATGCAAACGAACGCGCCGCAACCGCCTGCGCTTTCAGCGCTTCAAGCGGCCAATTTTTTGGTACCTCAGCACTCACGACACCGTGGACGTAGTCGTCGAGCGCCAAAAGTCCCACCAGCTGCAAATCAAACCGCGCGCCCTGCTTGGCCGCGACCAAGCGAAGGTGTGATGGCGAGGGACGAAGGTCCACACGCACGTCTTCCCCCCGAAGCTCCGCAAAGCGCCCCTGAATTCGCGCGAGTGATTTTCCAGAATCTCGCTCCACAACAGTCCACGCCGGCTCGCCGCCCAAAGTTTCAAAGCGAAGCTGCCACTGTTGAAAACCCTCCGTTTTCAATAGTGGCTCTTCGGGATTTTGTGTGGGTAAAAATCGGTCATTTTCTACAAGTATTGTTTAAAGCTCCGGTAGTGAGCACG
>CAKQVW010000064.1 GCA_934277865.1 uncultured Pseudobdellovibrionaceae bacterium
AGGTGTCGATCTACGTTTGCGGGCCGACGGTTTATGACTTTCTTCACATCGGGAACTTTCGGGGGCCGGTGTTTTTTAACCTTGTTCGCAACTGGCTAGAGAAAAAAGGTTTCAAGGTGAAGTACGTTTCAAACTTCACCGACATTGACGACAAGATCCTAAATCGAAGCCTGAAAGAGAACGTCGACTCACTGGTGATCAGCGAGCGTTACATCGGCGAATATAAGACGGACTTTCAGAATTTGGGACTTCGTGCGCATGATCTCAATCCGAAAGTGACCGAGCATCTAGGTGATATCGAAGAGATGATCGCCAAACTTATCGAAAACGGGAAAGCTTACGAGGTCGACGGAGAAGTTTTGTACGCGGTTCGCAGCTTTTCGGACTACGGAAAACTTTCGAGACGAGACATCGATGACATGCGCACGGGAACGCGGGTCGAGCCGGGCGAAAAAAAGCGCGATGTTTTGGATTTTGCACTTTGGAAGCCGGCCAAGCCCGGCGAACAGTCGTGGCCATCTCGCTGGGGCGCAGGGCGTCCCGGGTGGCACATCGAATGTTCAGCGATGGTGAAGGCGATCTTTGGTGACACGATCGACATTCATGGCGGTGGGATGGACCTTATTTTCCCGCACCATGAAAACGAAGTGGCACAGAGCGAAGGTGCCAGCGGAAAGCCATTTGTGAATAATTGGATGCATTGGAACATGATCAACTTTGGCGATCGCAAAATGTCGAAGTCGGTTGGTAATGTGCGCACGGCGCGCGAGTTTCTAAAGCAGTACAATGCCGAGATCTACAAGTTCATGATTCTCTCGGTTCACTATCGAAGCATCAGCGATTTTTCGGATCAAGGTATCGAGCGAGCGATTGCGGGCCTAGCACGCGCGTACTCGGCGATGGCGCACGCCGAACGCCTGATGGCAGGAACAGTGATCGAGGGTGGAAAAGTAGCGGCTTCGCTTTTAGACACCATGACAAAGGGAACTGAGAAGCTTGGTTTGGCATTGGACGACGACTTCAATACGCCCGAGGCGTTCGCGGAAGTGTTCAATGTGATCCGTGCTTACAACGCGACAGTGAAGCCTGGAAAACCAAACGCAGATTCTTTTGCGAACGCAAAAGCATTCTTGGCTTGGATACATGAAACGGGTTCGCTCTTTTCGCTCTATCAGCAGCCGGCAGGTCAGTTTTTGACAACGCTGGATGATATGTTGCTTTCACAAAAGGGCCTTCAGCGTCTTGAGATCGATACGAAGGTGCAAGCGCGTTGGGCTGCGAAGCAAGCCAAAGATTTTGCGACAAGCGATAAGCTTCGCGATGAACTTGCGGCACTCGGTATTTCGATTTCGGACACGGCCGAAGGCACACGCTGGGAAGTGGCAAAGTAATGAGTTTACCTGGTGGGCGTCGGGCGCGTACACCCGTCGGGAATTTTAAGCTTAAGACCGAGATGAAGCCGGCTGGGGACCAGCCGCGCGCGATCAAAGAGATGATCGATCATATCCAAGCGGGCACAAAACATCAGGTGCTCTTGGGCGCGACAGGTACGGGAAAGACGTTTGCCATGGCGAACGTCATTCAGCAGACAAACCTTCCGACATTGATTCTAGCTCCCAACAAGACGCTTGCAGCGCAGCTCTATGCCGAGTTCAAAGAACTCTTCCCGGAAAACGCGGTCGAGTACTTTGTTTCTTACTACGATTACTACCAGCCAGAAGCCTATATTCCTTCGACTGATACCTTTATCGAAAAGGATTCGGCTATCAACGAGCAGATTGATCGCATGCGCCACTCCGCCACGCGTTCGCTCTTTGATCGTCGTGACGTCATCATCGTGAGTTCGGTCTCGTGTATCTACGGTCTTGGTTCGCCGGAGGCGTACGAGGGCATGATGATCCACATCGTGGTGGGAAGCGAAATGCGCCGCGATCATTTTCTTAGGGAACTCGTTCGCATTCAGTACGCGAGAAACGACATCGACTTTCACCGCGGAAAATTTCGAGTTCGCGGTGACATCATCGACATTCATCCGCCCTACGAAGAAGACCGCGTGATTCGTGTCGAGTTCTTTGGTGACTTCATCGAAAAGGTCTCGTGGATCGATCCATTGCGCGGAGAGGTTTTGGAAGATCTCGACCAAGTCGCGATTTATCCGGGTAGCCACTATGTGACCGATGAAGACCGCGCCAAACAGGCGATCAAGACGATTCAAACCGAGCTTCTTGAGCGCCTCACGGAGATGAAGGCTCAGATGAAGCTTCTTGAGGCACAGCGCCTTGAGCAGCGCACGTATTATGACATCGAGATGATGGAAGAGCTTGGTTTTTGCCAAGGGATCGAGAACTACTCTCGCCATCTTACGGGCCGGCAGCCAGGTGAACCGCCGCCGACTCTTTTGGAGTACTTTCCGCCAGAGTTCTTGTGTTTTATCGACGAGAGCCACGTTACTGTTCCTCAGATCGGTGGGATGTATCGTGGCGACCGCGCCCGCAAGATGACGCTTGTGGATCATGGTTTCCGTCTGCCAAGTGCGCTTGATAACCGACCTTTGAACTTTCAAGAGTTTGAAAAACTCATGGACAATGTCGTCTATGTTTCGGCGACGCCGGGACCCTACGAGCTTCAAAAGTCCGAGGGTTTGATCGTCGAACAGATTATTCGCCCGACGGGTCTTTTGGACCCCAATGTGGAAGTTCGCCCCGCCAAACACCAAGTTGACGATCTTTTAAAAGAGATCCGAGCGCGGATCGCAAAGAATGAACGTGTTTTGATCACGACGCTGACAAAACGTTCGTCGGAAGATTTGACCGAGTACTATGAGGGACTTGGGCTAAAGGTGAAGTACCTGCACAGCGATGTAAAGACGGTCGAGAGAACGGAGATTATTCGCGATCTTCGCTTAGGGGTGTTTGATGTGTTGATCGGGATCAATCTTCTTCGTGAGGGTCTTGATATCCCGGAAGTATCGCTTGTCGCGATCACGGATGCGGATAAAGAAGGTTTCTTGCGAAGCGAACGAAGCTTGATTCAGACGATCGGGCGCGCGGCGAGAAACGCCGAAGGTTATGTGATTCTTTACGCCGACAATATGACCGACTCCATGAAAAAGGCGATCGGCGAGACTCAGCGTCGTCGCGGGATTCAGGAAGCCTACAACAAAGAGCATGGGATCACCCCGCAGACGATCAAGAAGCGTGTTCGCGAGTCGTTAATGGATATTTACGGAGAGAGCGATACACCTGTGCCTCAGCCGGCTGGGCGAGGGCGGGGGCGTGACATCGCAAAACCAGTTTCCAAGCTGGGCTCACCAGAAAATGCGTACCGTGTTGCGACGGAAGGGCTAGAGCCGAAGAAGCTTGAGAAGGAAGTCGATCGTCTCCGCAAGGCGATGAAGAAACACGCCTCGGCTTTGGAGTTCGAAGAAGCTGCCAAGATTCGCGATGAAGTGAAACGACTTCAGATGATCCAGCTTTCGCTTCTCGATGGTGACACGGACCGCGAAATGAACGCCGTTTTAGACGGCGATGACGGCAAGTCTAACTGAAACACGTCTCTTTGGTGCCAATCTGGAACGTCTTGTTCCAAAAACGGGACGAATGCAAAGTGTCGGGGGCCTGTGAGTCACGCTTTTGACAAGACTGTAACGGCTACATTCGAGCATGATGCCTCTATGAATTCGGCTTTTTTGAGCTTAGAAATAGTGCAACTGGAGAAAATCATGAAACGAACCCTTAAGAACGGCGCGCTCGCTCTTCTCGGACTCAGCATGTTGAACGCTTGTAGCAACAACGCATCTGACGATTCGTCGTTTGCAGGCAAGATGACTCAGGAGCAGGAACAAGCTCTGGAGAAATGGATTCAATCGCCGATCAAGTCCTGCCAAGCGATTGAGGTTATGGGTGGTGGCGCAACGCAAGTGTCCGATCAGTTCGGCATGCCGGGGTTTCCGGATTCGGGCCCATCACGTTCGCGTGATGCCATCGAAAAGGGCGTCGATCTTGGAGTGCTGGCGACTCGCACGAAAGGTTCGCTTTGGATCGGCGAGCGCACGGGTTTGAAAGACTTTGCGGTTCTTTCGGGTGCCTCGACGCCGTTTACGACGGGCGTGTCGGAAACAAAATTTGAACAGAGCATCGAGATCAATGGCCGTTCACAATCGGTGAAAGTTGAAGCTAAGAGCTCGGGCTACGATTGCGTCGTCACGGTGAATGGTGTTGAGCGCGCGAAGGTGAAGATCGCAAAGAATGTGGAAGTCGGTCTTGCGGGTGGACGGTCATGGCAGGTAGCGGATTTCCGCCAGCGCCGCGATCAGACAGTCGCGAAGTATTCAAACGCCTTAGAGCTTCAAGCGCGCGATGTCCTTTCGCCTTTGATGAAGGGCATTCAGATTGCTGCTTCACGCACACAGGCGATGGGCTCGGTGGGATACTCGCAAGCAGAGGCCGAGCAGTACTTCCCGATTGCGACAAGTCGTCGTCCGGTGGAACTCGCGATCGAGTCCTCGACGGGTGGACGCCTGATTCTGTCGGACTACTCGCGCTTTGTTCTTCTTGGTCAGGATATGTCTCTTGTGCCGGAAGTCGGCGGGCCGGCTGGTAGCCAGACTCGCGATGTGAGTTTTGTTCTTTTGCTGAAGACGGAAAAGACATCCATCGGCGGTCAGAGCTTTAAGTCGGGCACCGAAGGTGTCATGGGTCTGAAGCGTGTTCTTCGTCTCCGTTCGGAGACGACGGGTGCAGCGCAAGAGATCGTGTTTCAAGACACGGGGTTTGGCGATTCGCGCTTGGAAAAAGCGGGCGTGATGGTGGCGGATCGTTGTGTCATCGAGCGGGCTGATGATGAGTCGACACTTTATAGTTCGCGTATGATGGCGACAGGCCAAGCGCGTTTGGCGAGTTACCAAACGGTGTTCTCGCCGTGTTCGGTTTTTGACGAGGATGTTTCGGATCGCGCGGAAACCAATGGCTTGATGCTCAAAGTCTTGAACGTCCTGTTTGCAAGAGTTTCCCCAAGCGCATCGGGTGCTCGTTTTGAGTTTGGCGATTGGGCGCAAGCGCTTGTTCGTCAGATCGAGTTGAATCTGAAGGATTTAAAGCGTCCCGAACTCTCGGAGTCCGGGTCTTCGGCGTTGGCGTCGATCGATGCGGTCGTGAGCTACGCTCGTCAAGAGATTCAGCGCGAGGCTCAGCAGGCGGCCGCGAAGTTTTCAAATGCGCGGCGTTCGGGATTAGCGGGGCTTTTGCTTCGGATGGCTGAGTTTGAGATTCAAGACCCGCGCGAGCTTCGTGCGCGTCAAGTGTCGGGTTCCATCGCAAGACTTGCGGTGATCTTGGAGGACGCGTTTGATTTGCCGTTGTTTGAGCTCATGCGCACGGCCGAGCGTGATCTTTCGCGCGCTGCGAGTTTGGCCAAAACCGCGGAAACACTTCCTGCTTCCTACGTGACTCTTGCAAAAGAGACTTATCTCGAGGCGCAGGCGATTGGGCATGCCACCTATTTGCGTTCAACGCATGCGCGCTTGTTTGAGCTTTTGCCATCTGAGCGAGAACTTCAGGAGTGGACGCTTCGCTTTCGTGGAGTTCGTACCGAGCTTCAAAAGTACCCAAGCCTGAAGGGGCAAGCCGGTGGTTTGGTTGAGGCACTTCTGGCATCGTCGGTTCCATCTTTTGAATACGCAAATTGGATCAAAGCTGGGGCGAATCTCGCAAGCGGAGCGCCTGAGCTTCTTTCGGAGATCGTGCAAGCGATTCGCTCGGGCGGAGCGACGGACCTGCGTAACTGGGCGATGAGCTTACCTTTGGCGGATCAACAGGGGATCGCAAGTTACATCGCGGAAGCGAAGAAGCTTGGTCAAGAACGCCAGGCGATGGAGAAGGTCTTGGGTCTCGTCCGTGCACGTTCGTACTACGGTTCGTTGGCTAGGCTTCCGGTGTTTGCGACAAGAGCCAACGCGTTTTATCAGTCGGAAGTTTCTCGTGCGCAAGGCTCGTATCGCGATACCTTCTTTGAATCGCGCGCAAAGGACCTCGCGGGAAAAATCCTGATCGAAGAGTTCGAAGACTCCGACGTGAAGGCTCTTGAGGTTTTCGCGAAAGTCGCGGCGGCCGGTGATCTGTCGTGTGATGGTCGTCAAACGATCTCGCTTCGTCTGGAGTGCGCGGGGCTTGAGCGCTTTAAGAAATCCGGCGGCGGTCTTTTGAATCCGAAGTTTCAAGGGCGTTACGTGAAGATTGCTGAGCGAATCAATGTCTGGATGGGACAGCTTGTGCCAGAGACGGATCATCGCACGATCCGCCGTCGTCTGAAAGAAGGTCTCTATCCGTCGTTTGGTGCGACATTGTGGGAGACCTGTGACGTCGCAGCTTACCAGACTCGCTATGAAGCGCTAGATAAGGCGGTCGGGAAGTACCTCGTGGCTCTTGGCGATTTCATCACTCGCAGTCGTATCGAACGTGAGGTTTCGACAGCTCTTGATTCGCGTTGCCCCTAGGGGCAGACTAGGGCCTGATGCTTAAGCGTGAGGCCCAAATCATTGAAGAGCTTAAAGAGAAAGTAAAAGACTTTCCTCGGCTTCCTGGCGTCTACCTCATGAAAAATGAGGCCGAAAAGATCATCTACGTCGGGAAGGCCAAAGACTTAAGGGCTCGTGTTCGAAGCTACCTGACAGACTCCAAGGACCATTCGCCGAAGACGAGGCTTTTGGTCCGAAACATTCGCACCATCGACACGATTCTAACAAAGACCGAAGTCGAGGCTTTTTTATTGGAAGCCTCGCTAATCAAGAAGCATCGACCTCGTTACAATATTCGTCTCAAGGACGACAAGAGTTATCCATTTATTCGAATTTCGATGGCGGACCGATTTCCGCGTCTGTACTTGGCTCGCAAAGTTAAAAAAGATGGCTCGCTTTATTTTGGTCCTTACACCAGCGGAACCGCGGTGTGGGGGACGATCCATTTTTTAAATCGCACGTTTCAGATTCGCGACTGCAAAGATGCTTTCATGGCCTCACGCAAACGGCCTTGCATGACTCATCAAATCGGTCGCTGTAAAGCGCCTTGCGTGGATCTCGTCGGGTACGAGGAGTATTCCGAGGACGTTAAGCAGGCCGTGCAGTTTTTGCGAGGAAAAGACAAACAGATTGTACGCGATCTGACCAAGCGTATGCACTTGGCTTCTGACGAAGAGCGCTTTGAAACGGCGGCCAAACTTCGAGACTCGATTGTGGCCGTGAAGGCGGTGCTCGAGCGACAAGCCGTGGTCAATGACACGAGTGAACTTGATCAAGACGTCGTTGGCTACCATGGCGACGAGCGCGGAACTCTTGTCGAGGTTTTGCATATCAGAAGTGGCCGCGTGATCGGAACCAAGGGGCATTTCCTGCCGTTGTTGGATTCCAACTCTCCGGAAGAAGATGCACGCGAATGGCTGACGAGTTTCTTAAACCAATACTACGATGAAGCCTTGATCCCGGACGAGTTGCTTTTGCCGGTGGATTTAGGAAAAGACCTCTCGCAGCTTTTGGCGGCGGTGTTTGAAGAGCGCAGCGGCCGCAAGGTTAAAGTGCGCTTTCCGACAGACAATGCCGGACATCGGCTTTTGGAGTTGGCGCAGACAAACGCCAAAGAGCATTTCAGCGGTCATGTCGATAAGTCGGAAGAAAAGAAAAAGGCTCTTGAAGAGATTCAAGAGCGTTTAAAGCTTCCGTCGCCACCGCTTCGGATTGAGTGCTTTGATATCTCGACGTTTCAGGGAGCGGAGACAGTTGCAAGCCAGGTTGTCTTTGAGGACGGTGTTCCCAACAAAGACCAGTATCGGCGTTATAAAATTCGGACAGTTCAGGGGACCAACGATTTTGAGTCGATGCGTGAAGTCTTGTCGCGAAGATTTGCGCATGCGGAGCTTGAGCTGCCCGACCTGATCGTGATCGATGGCGGCAAGGGACAGCTTGGAATCGCCACCGAGGTTTTGCGCGAAATCGGCCAAGAGAAAATTCCCGTCGTCGGTTTGGCGAAAGCGCGGACAGATTCGGACTTTAAGTCGAGCGAAGTGAGGGGGAGCGAGGAACGCTTCTTTTTGCCGGGCCGACAAAACCCGGTGGTTTTTAAAACGGGCTCCGAGGCGTTTCGGATTTTGGTCAGCATTCGCGACGAGGCCCATCGGTTTGCGATCACATATCATCGAAAGCTTCGCGAAGCGAGTTCGCTCGAAAGCGAACTGGATTTGGTTCCGGGTCTTGGACCGGTCAGGAAGAAGACTCTGCTTTCGGCCTTTTCCTCGGTCGACGAGATTCGTTCGGCTGACGTGGACAAGATCGCCGATCTGAAAGGGTTTAATCGCGCTTCCGCCGAGGTTTTATTGGAGGAACTTGCCAAGTCCGATCTTGGAGCCGATGGCTCGGAGACCGACGGTGTTGAAGAAGGCTAGAGCCGTTTCTGGTTCCACTGGATAAGAGATAATCACCCTGATTTCGGTCGGTTGCGGTTGCCGGGATCAATAGGATTGGGGGGCTTGTTTGGTTGCCTCTTATATTTCTCCCCGTATGCCTTAAAAAGACGATGCATTGAACTTGCTTGAGCAAGCCTATTGGAACCTTGGGTTGGGCCTTGGGTTCTTTTTTAAGGAGTCGGCTATGAGCAATTTGGCTTCAGGTCTTTTGAGGATGAGTGTCGCGGCGGGGCTTGCGGTTTTAACAGGTCTTCAGATGCCGGCTCGTGCTTTCGGTCAGGACGGCACGGAGAGTTCAATTGATCCGATTCAAGGCGTGACGATCACAGTTGCGGCGGGCGTTGCTTTAACAGCCAATAGCTACAACTATCGTCGGCAGATTCAGGCGTCTAACCAGCTTCATACTAGGCAAAGTGCCTTTATTACTGGAACTGGAGCTGATCTTGTTGGTCGCCGAGGCGAAGATGCGGCGAAGCTTGCCGACTTGGCGTTAGAGGGAACTCGTCATGGCGACATTCTCACGATCGATTATACCCCTGGCACGGTTGCGGAGCTGCGAAACGCGGTAACCGATTTGGAGTCGGCAAAAAAGCTATGGGAAAAACGCGTGATCGAGCTCTCTAAGGAGATGGGTAAGTTGAATCGTCGCATCACGGTTGAAAAACACACGTTGGCGAAACTCCCGCTTTCCCCGGAATCAAGAGATGAGCGTGATCGGGTGCAGACTCGTTTGGATAAACTTGAACGGGAGTTCCGTTACGTGCGCAACGCGGAACTCGATGCTCAACAGCGCATGCACCACGCTCGCGGGTTGTTTGAGGCGGAGAAGAAGAATCTGGAAGTCGCGGAACGCTCGGGACGAGTCGCTCGCACGCATGTTCGAATGGATTTTCCGGTCGATGAAAAGTCTCGCGGATACCTTCAAGGGTTCGTTCACCGCATAGCGACGACGGATGGCGAGAAGTCGATCAGAGAGTCGGCCAAAGAAGCGAAGCTTCGCGCGCCTCATATCCGCATTTCGCGGGTCGCTTTGCCGAATCTTGAGAAATCGATTCAGCTCTTGAAAGAGGCTCGTCGCGGAGCTTGGGTCGCAGGAATCGGTGCGGTCGTGGCTTTAGAAGAGATCGCCGTCGGTTATATGTCCGATGGATTGAGGGACGGGCTGGAGGCGGCAGATGTTGTCGCGCCGAGAAACGCCGCCCCCATGGGAACGGCTCGTTGATCGAGAAGCTTCTGTTTTAGTTGAGCGTGAAGAGTCGTTTGCGAAGCTGAATTTTACATGGATCACAAGACGCGCTTTCGATCACGGTGAGTTGCATGAAATCAACCACGTGGTCGAAGCTCAATTCGTGTCCACAAAGACAGCAAAGATTTTGTTCCTGCAAGAACGCATCACGGTCCGAGATCATGTCGGATGGGTCGATGAAATGGGGTTCCATGGTGAATTCTTTTGGGTCTCGTGCTGTGTTGTCCGACATGATGTTCTCCTCAAGACACCTATCGGTGAGGGCTTAAATTTCTCGAGAGGAAATATTTGCCGCATAACGACTTGCCGGTTTTGGGGAGGGGGGAATAGCTTGCGCTTAAATGGACTCATCCCCACTGTTTCGCTATCTGGAAAACACGCTCGGTCTGACTCGTCTCAGTCGGGACTTTTTTGCAGAGCAGGCTGCGGGGCTGGCGGCAGAGCCGACGGCGGCCCCGGTGACAGTCGAAACTGTTCCTCAGCTTTGCTGCCTCATCTACAATGAGGCCTTGGAAAAGCCTTCGTTGGTCGAGATGGCGGACAAACTCAAGCAAGCGGTTGAAACCGAGTTTACCAAACGTGCCATGGCGGGACGTATCAAGGTTCTTTGGTGCAACTTGCGTGAAGAGCCCGCTTTGCCAAACGGGAAGATCGGTCTTTGCCTGGAGTTTGGCTCTGACTTTCGCTCTGCTGGTTACACCGGTGGTCGCAGTAGTTCGGCGGACGTAAAACCCTACGACGTCATTCGTTTGCCTCGGCTACAGGAGATCCATGAAAACCCCGTTGCCAAGCGTGAGACGTGGAAACAGATCCAGCTTGCGATTAGTGAGTTTGCATCCTCGACCTTGGTCTAAAGTTCCGCACGATCATCGTCTTGCCTTAACGGTCTAGGCAAAAGTCGCAAAACTTGGGGGAGTGAAATCCCTCGAACCTCTCGGCAACAAGCTTTGTCGTTTCCGTGATCACACCGTTGGTCGGTTTTCGTGCGTGAGGAGCGTTTCTATCCTCGTGGCTGTCCTCTTGGTGCAAGGGGTTGGGCTCTCGCCTCATGCGGAGGCGTTTGAGATTCCGGGTGAAGTGTCTGTTCGGCTTCGGCCTCTTAAAGGCCTAATCTCGGTTTCGGGCCGAGACTTGGCGCTGCACTCGACCGG